>JBIKVX010000154.1:0-5276 GCA_044356625.1 Flavobacteriales bacterium
GGAATTCCCAGACGCTTCACTTGAGAGGTGTAACCGTTATCGGCCATGAATTCAATTACTGCACTGCCCATTCCACCTTGAACACATCCGTCTTCTACGGTAATCACATGTTTGAATTTTCCGAAGACTTCATGAAGCATTAATTCATCAATTGGTTTCGCGAAACGCATGTCGTAATGTGCTGCTGAAATGCCTTGATCTGCTAATGCTTCGCATGCCTTCACAGCATAATTTCCAATTGGACCTATCGTTAAAATAGCAACGTCGTCTCCTGATTTTATCTTCCTTCCAGTACCTACTTTAATTTCTTTCATAGGTGTTTTCCAGTCGGTTAGAACACCGTTACCTCTCGGATAACGAATGCTAAACGGACCTTGATCTGGAAGTTGGCCGGTATACATCAAATCGCGCAATTCGCTTTCGTTCATTGGGCTAGAAACAACCATATGAGGAATGCAACGCATGTAAGCTAAGTCATATGCACCGTGGTGTGTGGGGCCATCGGCACCGACTAAACCACCGCGATCTAAACAGAAAACTACATTTAGTTTTTGAATGGCAACGTCGTGAATGACTTGGTCATAGGCGCGTTGCATAAAGCTTGAATAAATATTACAGAAAGGCACAAGACCTTGCGTAGCCATTCCCGCGGAAAAAGTCACCGCGTGTTGCTCTGCAATTCCCACGTCGAAGGCACGCTTCGGCATAGCCTCCATCATGAGCTTCAAGGAGCATCCGCTTGGCATTGCTGGTGTAACACCCACAATCTTTTCGTTCTTCTCTGCTAATTCAATAATGGTATGCCCGAATACATCTTGGTACAACGGCGGTTGCGGATTTTTCGGAACAACCTTTACAATTTCACCGGTTTCCTTGTTGAATAATCCAGGCGCATGCCATTTCGTTGGAGAGCCTGCCTCTGCTGGCGCGTAACCCTTTCCTTTCTTCGTAACACAGTGTAAAATTTTCGGACCAGGAATGTCTTTTAGATCGCGCATCACCTTCACCATATAATCCACATCGTGCCCATCAATTGGACCGAAGTATCTCCACTTCAACGATTCGAAATAATTGCTTTCCTTAATTAAAGTGCCTTTCAGCGCTTCAGAAATTTTGTGAGCAATGTGTTGCGCGTTCGGTCCGAATTTCGAAACCTTTCCCAACAACTGCCAAACATCGTCTTTCACTTTGTTGTATGTGTGCGAAGTGGTAATGTCTGTGAGGTATTCTTTCAATGCACCCACGTTCGGGTCAATGCTCATGCAATTGTCGTTCAATACAACAAGCACGTTACAATCCGCTGTAGATCCATGGTTCAAACCTTCAAAGGCTAAACCTGCAGTCATGGCTCCGTCGCCAATAACCGCGATAACCTGACGGTCTTTTTCTTCTTTTACTTTACTTGCAACAGCCATTCCGATTGCTGCAGAGATAGAAGTTGAACTGTGTCCAACTCCGAATGTATCGTATTCGCTTTCGCTTCTTTTCGGGAATCCAGAAAGACCTTTGTAAACTCTATTTGTGTGGAAATTGTCTCTTCTTCCCGTTAAGATTTTATGTCCGTAAGCCTGGTGACCAACATCCCAAACCAATTGATCATAGGGCGTTTCGAACACATAATGAAGGGCAACCGACAATTCAACCACGCCTAGACTAGCTCCGAAGTGCCCGCCTTTTTCAGAAACAATGTCAACAATATACTGACGAAGTTCTGTACACAATTGTTTGAGTTGCTCGTCTTTTAAGCCATTGCGAAGGGCAATTGGATTATCGAATTGAGCGAGTAGAGGGCCTGGAGTGAATGTCGACATAGTAGCAAAGTTAACACTTACGCTTGAAGTTTGTTCACCTTCGGCTTATTCGAAAATAAGTTTTCGGTGTGTCACGTTGTTTCCACTTTGAATTTGAACGATATAGAAACCAGCAGCCTGTTTCGGAATTGAAAAAGTATGTGTTCCCACACTTAGATTTCCGTTGTAAATCCGTTCAACAATTTCTCCCGCACTGTTGAACAAAACAACGTTGGTTTTCTTGTGAGCAGCGCTTCCAAGAATCAATGTTGCTGCCTCGTTTGTAGGATTCGGATAAAGGGAAACTTCCAGAGGAGACTCTGTAATTTCAATATAATTTCCAAGTGTGTCTACTACTGTGATATTGATATCGTCGAGGTACAGATTATTTCCACCATAACTAATGAATTCATATTTCAATTGGAAATGATCGGTCATGTAATTCGGATTGGTAAGCGTAAGCGTTTCACCGCTCCATTGTGCGGTTGTTGTTGGAGTGAAGGCAAGGTTTGTAGCTGTTCCAGTTGGTAAGTTGGTTGTTCCTTTGCGGATTCTTGCAAGAGTCCATGAAGTTCCACAATCTCCCGATGCGCTCACGCGTAGGCGATCATCGGTAACCGAAACCCTACTTGCATAAGCCCATTTGTAACTCACGAAAATGGTATCCATGGCGCTCATGTCGAACGTGCTTGAAATGAATTCGTCTACGTGTCCAGATTCGCTGGTGAAATTTGAAAGTTTTAATCCTTTAGTGCCACTGTAATTGGTGGTAACCACTTGCCATGTTTCGTCAAGATCTGGATTGTTTACAAACCAATTGTTTGAAGGCCACGTCCCTTCAAATCCTTCCATTAGCGGTGTATTCAAACCGGCACCACCAAGCACTGTGATGACATTCGAATAGGTTTTTGAAAGTTGATCAGCACCGTTGCTAACGGTAAGTGTTACAGTGAAAGTTCCAGGTGTATCGTAAGTGTGTATTGGATTCTGATGAACAGCAGGATCGCTGCCAACAAGGGTTACCCCGTCTCCGAAATTCCAGTTCCATGAGGTAATTCCGTGGTAAGAGATGTCGGTGAAGGTCACGCTGTCTCCAGTGCACAAAATGTTTTTATTGAATTCGAAATCGGCTACGCAAAGGGCCGGATTTGTCACTCCTGTAGCCAATAAATTTGAGGCTGTAATTAAACTACTACGTTGAGCTACGCTGCTCGTTATAGCAGCACGCATGCGAGTGCGTTGGCCTTGAGTGAACATGCGCGAGCAGTAAGAATACTCCATGTAGTTTTGCACGTTGTCCACGGTATTTCCGCAAGAACTCCCAGTAAGCGAGCAGCTGGTCCAACCGATTGTGTTCGGAGTGTCTGTTACATTATCATCTTGATTACAATTCGAAGAAACTCCCGGTGAGTTACCCGGTCCCCAAGTGTGGTATAGGTTCAACCAATGGCCTACTTCATGCGTGAGGGTTCGGCTGCGTTGGGAAGTGCTTGTTCCAATGGCACCCACGTAATCAGATCGAAGGACAATACCGTCTGTGCCAGCACCCCAAAATCCTGCAACATCTCCAGGTAAATTCGTATATCCAGCAGCACCCGCGGCGTCGAGACATATCCAGACATTTAGGTATTTATTACGCGGCCAAATAATGAGATCCTTCATGTCTTGTCCACCGTCAGAGGTAAGTGGTGAAACAATTCTATTTATTCCTCGTGTGCAATTGCCATTTGGGTCTTTGGTTGCAAGGACGAATTCAATGCCAACATCGGCTGTTATGTTTTCAAAAGCCGTGACAACAAGACTGATGTCTGTATTTAACATTGCAAAGTCGCGATTCAGAATAGAAAGACCATTTAAAATCTGATCGTCAGAGATGTTCTCTGTTCCATTGTTATGAATGACGTGAAATACAACGGGAATGGTGTAGATGGTTTGTGACCCGCGCTCTGGGGCATTGTCAACGAAATTTTCAGTATAGGTTTCGAGAGCCTCTCCTGCACGACGGGCGATTCCTTCGGCTTCGGGATACATGCCGAACATGCGCACGCGATTTTCGCGCTCACCGCAATTCAAATGATCTTCTTGAGCGAAGACACCGGTTGCAACAAGTCCAAGTATTGCAATAAAAATGGATTTCAAAATTTTCATGGGTAACAAAAATAATAGAATGTTCCCTTGAACAATTTTGTTTTCGAGTATTTTCTTTTCATTGTTTTATACCTAGCTTTAGGCATACCTTTGCACCGCTTAAAAAGAACATGAAAAACATAAGGAATTTTTGCATCATCGCGCACATTGATCACGGGAAATCTACCCTTGCAGATAGAATGTTGCAAATTACCAAAACCATTGAAGATCGTAAGATGGTTGCTCAAGCGCTGGACGACATGGATCTTGAGCGCGAGAAAGGAATTACCATTAAGGCCCATGCCATTCAGATGCTGCACAAAATTGGCAACGAACAATTTGTGTTGAATTTGATCGACACTCCCGGTCACGTAGATTTTTCTTACGAGGTTTCTCGGGCCATTGCTTCTTGCGAAGGCGCTATTCTTATTGTTGACGCTTCCCAAGGAATTCAAGCACAGACCATTTCTAACTTGTACTTGGCATTGGAAAATGATTTAACCATTATTCCAATTCTGAATAAAATAGATCTTCCGAACGCCGACCCCGAGTTGGTGAAAGATCAAATTGTTGATTTAATCGGTTGCGAGCGTGATGAAATTTTAGCCGCAAGCGGAAAAACAGGTGAGGGGGTTGCCGAAATTTTAGATGCCATTTGCGCGCGTATTCCTTGTCCGGTTGGAACCGTTGACGCTCCATTGCAAGCAATGGTGTTCGACTCGGTATTCAATTCATTCCGTGGAATTATTGCTTACTTCCGAATTAAGAACGGAGTTCTTCGCAAAGGAGACAAGGTGAAGTTCATGAGCACAGGCAAAGAATATTTTGCCGATGAAGTGGGCGTTTTGGGAATGGATTTGAAGCCGCGCGACTTTGTTGCTGCTGGCGATGTTGGATATATTATTTCTGGAATTAAAACTGCTACCGAAGTAAAAGTGGGTGATACCATTACAACCCTTGCTAACCCTTCTCCTGAAGCTCTGCAAGGTTTTGAAGATGTTAAGCCCATGGTATTCGCGGGAATTTATCCGGTAGATACAGACGAGTACGAAGAGCTTCGTGCTAGTATGGAAAAGCTTCAGTTGAACGATGCGTCTTTGGTTTTCGAACCCGAAAGTTCTGCGGCACTTGGATTCGGTTTCCGTTGCGGATTCTTAGGAATGTTGCACATGGAGATTATTCAAGAGCGTTTGGAGCGTGAGTTCAACATGACTGTTATTACAACAGTACCAAACGTTAGTTATTTCTGCTACACCACGAAAGGCGAAAAGTTAGAGATTAACAATCCGTCTGAACTTCCAGAGCAGAACTTAATTGCTCACGTTGAAGAGCCATTCATTAAGGCTCAAATCATCACCA
>JBIKVX010000117.1:0-6365 GCA_044356625.1 Flavobacteriales bacterium
TGAAGACGGTGAATACGAAGATTGGATTGAGTTGTATAACGCAGGAACATCAGCGGTTGATTTGTTCGGATATTCCTTAACAGATAATTCCAACGAACCCGCACAATGGGTTTTCCCACATTACAACTTAAATCCTGGTGAATTTTTAATTGTGTTCTGCAGCGATAAAAATAGATTTGCAACGACCCCTTTCACCACAGCAATAAATTCAGGGTCTTTCACTCCGGTAGTCGGCTGGAACACCCACATTTTCACTACCCCCTTTCAATGGGACGGTGTTTCGAGTATTGCAATAAATGTTTGTTCATACAGCAACACGGGATACATTTCCAACTCCTCTTTCATGCAAACAGCTACGGCATACGGCTCAACAACCTATACCTTTAATGACGGGAGCGAAGGCTCCTGCTCATACGGCCAAGGAACTCTTGCGTTCCAGCGTCCGAACATGAAATTAAATGGCATAACCATAGGAACCGGAACCATTCAAAATGGCTATACCGACTACCCTGCGCCTTATGGAAATTGGTATTGGAGCGCTCGCAATCAAATGCTTATTCCTGCAGTTGAGCTAACTGCCGCTGGGCTTTCAGCCGGACCTATTACTTCTCTTGGCTTTCAGGTAGCGGCTACAGAGGCAGTGAATTATACTTATGTGGAATTAGCATTGAAAAATGTTTCGGAAACGGCCATGAGTTCTGACTTTATTACAAGCGCTGGAAACCAATTTCATACGAATTTTAAAATTTCAGGATCCGGCGACACGTTGTTTTTATTCAATCCTGCTCAAACCCTTGAAAACAGTTTAATTATAAAATGTCAAACTGTAGACATGAGTATTGGCCGCTATCCCAACGGATCCAACTCAAACTCTCTTTTCAATACTCCAACGCCTGAAGCAAGCAACAACGGAGCGCCTTCATTGGGGAATGCAATTGCTCCTTTGTTCGACCATAACCCTGGTGTATACGATTCGCCTTTTTCTGTTTCCATTCTAGACTTAAACACGGCACCTTCCACCATTCGGTACACAACAGACGGAAGCGATCCAGATTTTAACTCTCCTATCTATGATGGTACGCCCATATTTTTCTTCCAATCGAAAATATTAAAAGCACGTGCTTTCAAACCAAACCACATTCCAAGCAATATAACCGCGGCATCTTTCCTATTCAACATTACTCACACCACTCCTATACTTTCAATTACCACAGACAATGCAAATTTATATGGAGATCAAGGGATATTCGACCATTGGGACCAAGACTGGTTGCGCAATGCGCACATCGATTATTTCGATTCTATTCCCGGACATCCGCTGGTGTTTTCTCAAAATACAGGAATGCAAATCGACGGTGGTGCAGGTGGAAGCCGCTCTCAACCGCAGCATTCCTTCCGTTTGGAACTTGCCCATAGCGTTCTGGGTGAAACCGCAGTAAATGAAGTGATCATTCCGGGGAGACCAAATAGGAATAAGTATTCTGAATTTTATCTTCGCAATGGAAGTAACCAATATTTGGCTTTTCCATACAAAGAAGCCTGTCAAGCCGAACTCATGTGTCGAGGAGCGAATGCGTATTACAGTGCCTATCGCCCTGCAACCGTTTACATCAATGGACAGTATTTCGGACTCTACGAACTTCGTGAAAAGTACAACGCTGAAATGTTTAAAGAGAACGAAGGAGCCAACAAAGACTCTGTCGAACTTATGTCATTGAGTTATTGGTACGGAGGAATGCTTCGTGCCGTTGAGGGTTCGACCAGTAATTTCTGGAATTCTTACAACACGTTCAATGCTTTGAACGAAGCAAGCCCTAATTATTGGAGCGAAGCGGATCAACATTTCGACATGACTTATTACACGGATTACATTATTTCAGAATCGTGGATGGGCAATGTAGACTGGCCGGGTAACAACATTAAAATTTACCGCTCAAACGTAACAAACAACAGATGGAGGTTCGCAACCATTGATTTGGAATTAGCATTGAATCCAAATGCTTGGACAGATTGTTACTTTAATCACATCGATTATATGTCTGGACAAAGCACAGACAATCCGTATATCAATATTTGGTTACAAAGCATTCAAAACACTCTTTACAAAAACTACTTCATCAATCGCTTCGCCGATTTAATGAACACGAACTACCGACCTGAAAGATTAATTGCTGTTGAAAACAGGTACTTCAACCTAACCGCTCCAGAAATGCCGAATGAATATCAGCGTTGGGGAGATGCGGGGAATGTACCCGGACAAATGGACAATTTCTACAACAACCACTTGACCTTCCAATCAGAACTGTTGTGCAGATCTGAACAAGTTCGCGATCACATTCAAAACAGATTTGCATTACCGCAACAAGTAGATGTTACACTCGACGTTCTGCCTATTGGTTCAGGTAAAATTCACATCAGCACCATTCGACCGAACGAATATCCTTGGACAGGAGTTTACTTCGACGGTGTTCCTGTGAAAATTGAAGCCATTGCAAATCCAGGATACGATTTCGCTTATTGGGACAACAGTAGTTTAATCACTGACATTTTAGATTCTGTTTGGGAAGGAAATATCTCGTTGACTGCTGCGCAATTCACAGCGCATTTCCAATCGAATGTGAATGTAAATGAAGAAGAGGAAACTGTATTTAAAATATACCCTTCGCCTGCACAAGATTACATTCAGGTTGTTGCTGAAGCCCAATTCAGAGGACTTACTTATTCCATCTTCGACATTCAAGGAAAACTAGTACACACTGGAAACATGCAAAACCAAGGTTCTACTCGAATCGATGTTTCGCAATTCAGCACGGGTATGTATGCCATTCAAATTTCAGACAGCCTGAAAGGAATTGTCGCGAAAAAAATATTTGTTAAGGAATAATCCCCACTTTTGCCGCTCTAAAAAACAAATCATGTCAGTAAACAAAGTAGTTCGAAGAGTCACCACCCATACCCTTCAAGAAATGAAGAACAAGGGAGAGAAGATTGCTATGCTAACCGCATACGACTACTCTATGGCTCTCATTGTTGACCAATCTGGAATTGACGTTATTCTAGTTGGTGATTCGGCGTCGAATGTAATGGCAGGACATGAGACCACCCTTCCAATTACCTTGGATCAAATGATCTATCATGCGGCCAGTGTGGTTCGCGCTTGTAATCGCTCTCTCGTAGTTGTAGACATGCCCTTCGGTTCATACCAAGGAAACTCAAAAGAGGCATTAAACTCTGCCATTCGTATCATGAAAGAAACGGGGGGACATGCCGTTAAGCTTGAAGGAGGAGAAGAGATTGTTGAAAGTGTTAAACGCATTCTAACAGCGGGTATTCCTGTTATGGGGCACCTTGGATTAACACCTCAAAGCATTTATAAATTCGGAACGTATCAAGTTCGCGCTAAGGAAGAAGTTGAAGCAGATCGTTTGATTCACGATGCGAAACTATTAGCCGAGAGCGGCTGTTTCGCTATTGTCTTAGAGAAAATTCCAGCGGCACTTGCCAAGCGCGTTGCGCAGGAAGTTCATGTTCCAATTATTGGAATTGGTGCTGGAGGCGATGTAGACGGACAAGTGTTGGTACTGCACGATATGCTTGGCATTACTGAAGGATTTACGCCACGCTTTTTGAGGAAATATTTGAACATGGGAGAACAAATGAAAACAGCGCTTGAACAATATGTGAGTGATGTAAGAAGCGCCGATTTCCCGAACAACAAAGAGCAGTATTGATGAAAAAACACGCGCCCAAAGTTTGGGACCGAGCACCAAAAAAACCGCTTGAAGTAACAACCCTTGAAAATCTTCGAATTCTATACGAAGACAATCACATCATAGCCGTAAACAAGAGAAACTCTGATATCGTTCAAGGCGATAAAACCGGTGATGTGGTTCTAAGTGACATCATTAAACAATACCTTAAGATAACTTACAACAAACCCGGTGAAGTTTTTTGCGGGACCGTTCATCGCATAGACCGCCCTGTAAGCGGCGTTGTGGTTTTCGCTAAAACAAGTAAGGCTCTTTCGAGACTAACTATAGACTTTAAAACGCGGGATGTTTTCAAAACTTATTGGGCTGTTGTGCAAGACGCGCCACCAAAGATGGAAGGCCATGTGATTAACTACTTGTGGAAAGATGAAAAACAAAACAAGTCTTTCTTTTATAATGAACCGGCAGCCGACAGAAAAGAATCTGAACTAACCTACAAAGTCCTTGGCAAAGGTGATCATTACACGTTTGTCGAAGTATATCCGAAAACAGGAAGACACCATCAAATTCGTGCAACACTCTCACAATTGGGCTGTCCAATTAAAGGAGACATTAAATACGGAAGCAAGCGAACCAACGACAACGCAAGTATTCATCTTCATGCAAGAAAAATTGAATTTACACATCCTGTAAAAAAGACCCCGGTTGTTATTTCAGCTCCACCGCCAGAAGATCCGTTGTGGGACGCATTTCTTATTCAAGCCTTTGAATAATCTGTGCGTAAAATCACACATTGTAAAGCATCACTCACACTATATTTGTCTTCTCAAAAAAATTGAATCACATGGAAGCGAACGAACACATTAAATGCCTCATCCTCGGCAGCGGACCTGCGGGATACACTGCAGCAATATATGCAGCGCGTGCAGATATGAAACCTGTTATCTATCAAGGGCAACAGCCGGGCGGACAATTAATGGATACTACTGAGGTAGATAATTTCCCAGGATATGCCTCTGGCGTAAAAGGTCCAGAAATGATGGCCGATATGGAAAATCAAGCCAAACGCTTTGGAACAGATATTCGCAACGGATGGGTGACCAAAGTTGATTTTTCAGGCAGCAAACATTTCATTGAAATAGACAACGGAAGACACATTGTAAGCGCAGATTCTGTAATTATTGCAACAGGCGCTTCAGCCAAATGGTTGGGTCTTGACAATGAAATTCGTCTTCGTAATTTAGGTGGCGGGGTAAGTGCCTGTGCGGTTTGTGATGGATTCTTCTACCGCAATCAAGATGTTGCTATCGTAGGTGCAGGAGATACTGCGGCAGAGGAAGCAACCTATTTGGCTAAGCTTTGTAGAAAAGTATATATGATTGTGAGAAGCGATAAAATGCGCGCATCTAGAGCTATGCAAAATCGCGTTCTTGCTACACCGAATATTGAAATTCTTTGGAACTCAACCACAGAAGATATTTTAGGAAAAGACGCGGTTGAAGGGGCTATCTTCAAAAATTCTGCAACAGGAGAAAGCCGCACAGTAAATATTACAGGTTTCTTCGTTGCTATTGGCCACAATCCGAACACAGGTGTATTCAAAGAATTCATAACCACAGATGAAACCGGCTATATTATAAACACTCCAGGTTCTTCGAAAACCAATGTTGAAGGGGTATTCGTCGCAGGAGATGCAGCAGACAAAAATTACCGTCAAGCAGTTACTGCAGCGGGAACAGGATGTATGGCGGCCTTAGACGCTGAGCGTTATTTGGCTTCAAAAGGAATTCACTAAAGGATTTTATTTCAATAAAAAAGGTCGACATAGTCGACCTTTTCTTTTTCTAGTGGGGTGGCTTATGGGATTCGAACCCACGACCCTCAGAACCACAAACTGATGCTCTAACCAACTGAGCTAAAACCACCGTCTAAGAGGGCGTAAAGATAAACACATTCATTCTATTTGAACAAATAGACCCTAGTATTTTTTTGAATTTGTATCTTGCAGCAGTGAAAAAAAAGCTTCATGTCCTTTTTCTAAGCAGTTGGTTTCCGAGTAAAACCCACCCAACCCTTGGGAATTTTGTTCAGCGTCATGCCGAAGCTGTCGCGCTCTTCGCAAATGTCACTGTTCTATACCTTTCAAAAAACAGTAATACTAGCGCTTTCGAGATTGAAGATGAAGTCGAAGGAAATGTGCGCATGATTCGAGTTTACTATAACTCAAACGGCTTCCTTTTTAGAAACAGAATTCGTGCGTTGAAGAAAGGGATAACACACATCAATTTCAACCTAAACAAACCCGATATTGTTCAGCTCAATATAATTTGGCCTGAAGGATGGCAGGCCGTTTTCATTCAACAAAAATGGGAAATACCTTTTGTCATTTCAGACAATTGGACAGGCTATCACCCAAATGAACGTTCGCCTCTGCCCTTACATATAAAACGCTACATGCGATTCGTTGCGAACAAATCAAAACTTCTATTGCCTGTGACGATGCAGCTCGAGCAAGCTATGCGCAGATTGGGATTTAATAAGCTTTCGATGATTGTTCCAAACGTGGTGAATACGTCGTATTTCAGAAATGAAAAGAAGAATGAAATTCATACCTATGTGCATCTTTCACATCTCGACAACGACCACAAAAACATT
>JBIKVX010000204.1:0-4018 GCA_044356625.1 Flavobacteriales bacterium
TTCATGGAATATACGCTTCTCATACATCGGCTGCCCGAAAACATCTTCCCCATTGAATTTCTCCGATCCGTTGAAACGAACGTAGTGAACATTTAAATCAAATCTGTTCAAGAAAATAAGCTTGTCGGTAATCCAGTACTTTCCAATATCTGCTGTCAAACCCAAGCGCGGCCGGGCCTTATAAGTTCCAGCAGAATACACCGGAGATGTTATCGTATCTGTGGCATTCCACCTTTTTCCATAAGCAACGGTGGGTCCAATGGAAACAATAAGTCCCTTAGGCATATAAGAAGTGCGCTCGTAGAAAAGCGTGTTCAAGGTAGTTCTTCGCTGCCCAAAAGACACCGCGCAAACGAAAAACAAAATGGCAATCAATGAAGTTCTCATAGTACAAAAATACACCAGCTGAGCTGGATGACACAACGAAATTGTGATGACCGTTCCGGATGACACAACACGGTTGTGATGACACTCTGTGAGTGATGACCTTCTTCGAAGGATGACCGCCTCGCGGAGCGTCATCCGGAACGGTCATCGCGGAGCGTCATCCACAAAGTGGTCATCACGAAGTGTCATCGCCGAAGGCGTAAACACCAAAGTGTGTTACATTTGCTCCCGTGTCGGCACTAACCCAAATACAAGCGCCTGTAGAAGGCGAAATGAATGCGTTTGAATCGTTCTTTCAAGAGCAGATGAAAAGCGAGCATAGGCTATTGGATAAGGTAACCCGTTATATCATAAAAAGAAAAGGGAAGCAAATGCGCCCGCTTTTTGTTTTTTTATCTGCTAAACTTTTTCAAAAACCAGAAGAACCCACCTTCATTGCAGCAACTATGATTGAGCTGCTGCATACCGCAACATTGGTGCATGACGATGTGGTCGATGATGCGCAGATGCGTCGTGGATTCTTCAGCATTAATGCGCTTTGGAAGAATAAAATTGCGGTACTTGTTGGCGATTACCTGCTTTCGTGCGGACTTTCGCTTAGTGTGAAAACAAATCAATTTCGTCTTTTGGGTATCATGAGCAAGGCAGTTAGGGACATGGCAGAAGGAGAACTGCTTCAACAAGAAAAATCTCGCAAACTCGATATTACAGAGGAAGTTTATTATGACATCATTCGTCAAAAAACAGCTTCGCTTATTTCCGCTTGTTGCGAGAGTGGTGCCGCCTCTACTTCTGCTACAGATGAGCAAGTGAAGCAATTGGCATTGTTCGGAGAGTATGTTGGAATGGCTTTCCAGATTAAAGATGATTTGTTCGATTACGGAACCACAGATGCAATTGGAAAGCCAGTGGGTATTGATATTCAAGAAAGAAAATTAACACTCCCTCTCATTCATATTCTAGGAAAAGTAGATCGAGATACCGCGAAGAAATTGATTAGAACGGTGAGAAAATACAATACAGACAGGTTGAAGGTTGAAGAGCTGATGGCTCAAGTTGTTCATTTCGGCGGGTTGATATACGCCAGGGAAAAAATGCTTGATTTTCGTAATAAAGCATTGGAAATATTGAGTCAGTTTGAAAAGTCTCCCGCTCGGGAGTCACTGGAATTATTAGTGAATTATACCATTGAACGAAAAAAATAGAAATATGAAAAAAGCCATATGGATTCTATCGATTTTTATACTTGCACTTTCGGCCTGCACGACTTCTTTGGAGGATGCTGATGCTAGAGATGTTGGCTCAACCCCTGACGGAAAAAGAGTTGTCTTTTATTTTGAAAAAGGAACGAACAATAAAATAGGAGAACGTTCATTCTATCCAAACTCGCAGCAATGTTACACTGAATTGCGTTATAAGGATTCAAAGCGACATGGTGAATGTTATACCTTTCATGAAAATGGAAATAAGTGGAGTTTGAATTCGTATGATAATGGCGTACTAGATGGTGAATACAAAGCTTGGTATGAAAATGGAAAAATTAGAATTGAAGGTGAGTATGAAGAGGGAAAAGAGATTGGCGAATGGATTTTCTATGCGGAGAATGGAAGAGAAGAGAAACGAAAGAAGTACTAGGCAAGTCCTGTTTCCGATTTTCTTTCTGTTTTTCATTCTTTCTAAATCGTCAATTTTTGCTCAGTCTCCAGACGCGTACATTCAAAAATATTCTTCGATTGCGCAAGATCAAATGCGTGAGTATGGAATACCGGCAAGTATAACAATAGCCCAAGGAATTCTCGAAAGCGGAAGCGGAAAATCGAAATTGGCTTCAGAAGGAAATAATCATTTCGGAATTAAGTGCCACGACACTTGGAACGGCGCTACCATGCATTTAGATGATGACGCCCCGAACGAATGTTTTCGTAAATACAAGTCGGTGGATCAATCTTTCGAAGACCACAGTTTGTTTTTGAAGAAACCGCGTTACCAAGAGTTGTTTGGGTTGGAAATCACTGACTACAAAGGGTGGGCGCAAGGCCTCAAGAAATGCGGCTATGCTACAAGTCCGACTTATGCAAAAAACTTAATAGATTTGATTGAAAAATACAATCTCACTCAATTCGACACCGAGCAGAAACCGAGTGAACATTCGGTAGCGGTAAATATTTCAAACAATCGAATCAAGTATGTTTCTGCAAACAAGAAAGAATCCTTTTCAGATCTTTCCAAAAGAACAGGAATCTCTGAGCGATTGTTGAAGAAATACAACGATTTGGAGGATGGTCATGGGTTCAAAGAGAAGGAAATAGTTTATCTACAACCCAAGCGCCATAGAGGTAGCGTGAAGGAACACAAGGTGAAACGCGGAGAAAACATTCGCGATATTTCCCAGCAATACGGCATTCGCATTCGAAGCATAGAAAGAAAGAACAAACTCGAACATGGCGCCGAGTTAAAGATTGGAACCGTTTTAAAGTTGAGGTAGACTCAATTATTTATTAATTTCGTGATATGGAACCTTTGGCTCAATACATTTCTACAATACAGAGTTTGTGCTCAAAGCACAATGTCAAGAATCTGTATGCCTTTGGTTCAGTTACAAAGGGTACATTTACTCCTGACAGTGATATAGATTTGATAGTAGATTTTGACGAGTCCGAATCGCCTAAGTCCTACGCAGACAACTATTTCGACTTGAAGTTTTCATTAGAAGATTTATTGCATCGGGAAGTTGATTTGCTAGAAGCCAAAGAGTTGAAGAACCCATTTCTGAAAGATCAAATTGTTCTAGAAAGAGCCTTGATATATGGAAAAGAATCAAAGTAGTTTACTTTACGATATTCTCAATGCTATCATTGAAATTGAATTCTTTTTAGATATTGATGGTATGGATTTTACCCGATATGTTTTGGATATTAAAACTAAGAGAGCTGTGGAGAGAAACCTTGAAATCGTGGGTGAAGCTATAAACTAACTTCCATAATCTTTCTCAAAACAGCCTCGGGAGAAATCTCGAGGCTTTCTTTTTGCTCCGAATTTCCATCTTCCAAATAACTCGCATGGCCTCCTAACGGCATCCATCTTCCTGGATGCATCGGGCGTTTAGACGGATACAGTCCAATGGCGCGAATACCCACGGCAGAAGCAATGTGCAGCGGACCAGTGCTTGCAGCAACCAATGTGTCGCAAGATGAAATAAATGCGATTAATTGTGGAAGAGAAAGCTTTCCTGTTAAATCTGTAATGTGTGAATCGAATCGAAAACCTTTTCGAATACGAACTCCTTCTTCTTCGGTTCCCGTTATGTATATGTTGAAGTTAGCTGCTGGCAAAAGCGCCGTCAATTCTTGGTATTGATGCAGCGACCAATTCAAAGCACTTCCTTTGCTTAACATATGAAACACAACCGAACGTTTATTCGGGTCGAGTTTAATGGGGCTTTCCACTTGGGGTTTCAGGACATGCCATTCGCGAATTTCTTCTAAGCTTGGAATGTCTTTTAAACCGAACGGAGACAACAGATGAAAATTCAATTGCGATTCATGTAAATCTGAATTCTTTCTGGAAAAGAAAACACGATCATTGGCGAATTTCCAAGACGCTATTCTGCTTCCAGTAGCTATGCGTCTTT
>JBIKVX010000003.1:0-22563 GCA_044356625.1 Flavobacteriales bacterium
GCGGGAGAATACAGAGCAGAAAAGATTGCTTCTTGGGGATAAGAGTAATTCCGAATATATATTTATTAAAATTGGCTTCTTCGGAAGCCAATTTGTTTTAAGGAACTCTTATTATATTTAACGAATGAAAAAATTCTATCATTTAACTTTCACATTGGGTACCGCTGGGATGTTATTCTTTGCAGGCATAGAATCCGATAATGGAAAGGCGGGGGCAACAGGCTCTCCAGGTGAGCAAACCTGCAGCCAATCCAATTGCCACACAGGAACCGCAAACAACTCCATGGGAGGATCGGTAGCACTTACTTCCTCCGACCTTGTAAATTGGGAGTACACGCCTGGACAAACCTACACGCTTACCGCAACAGTGACTCAACAAGGCAGGTCGTTATTTGGTGTTGGCCTAGAGGCGTTGCTTCCTTCCGGAGCAAACGCTGGGACTCTTACTCCTGGTGTAGGAACGACCATAAAAACCGCAACAGTCATGGGGAATTCAAGAAACAACATTGTTCACAATTCAAATGCGGGTGCCACGGCTAACGCCCATTCATTCACGTTTACCTGGACAGCCCCAGCAACCGATGTTGGCCCAATAACCATGTATTTCGCAGGCAATGCTACGAATAACAACGGTGCAAAAACTGGAGATTATATTTACAACGCTTCTCAAGTTGTTACCCCAGCAGGTGTTGGTATTTCTGAACAAGAGAATTCACCCTTCACTTTTTCGTTTTATCCAAATCCAACAACCGAAAACATTACAGTAAACTATTCATTGGAAGAATCTGCCAAGGTTCAGTATGTCATTTATGATTTAACTGGAAAGAAAGTTCAAACAGAATCTGCTACTCGCTTCCCTGGTGCTCAACAACAAAGTATTGATGTGAACAGCCTTCGTGCTGGAACATATTTGCTAAGTTTGAATGTAAACGGAAGCGTTATAACCAAGAGATTCGTGAAGAAATAATTGGTTTTTCAAAGCATAAAAAAAGAGCACCAATCGGTGCTCTTTTCATTTTAGTCTTTTTTCTTAGATGAACATCAATACGGGTTCTTCCAACATTGCTTTCAATGTTTGAAGGAATGCTGATCCCGACGCGCCATCTACCACTCGGTGATCACAGCTCAATGTCAATTTCATGGTGTGTCCAGGTACTACTGCACCGTTCTTCACAACCGGAACTTCACGAATAGCACCAACAGCAAGAATACAAGCGTCTGGCGGATTCACAATAGCTGTGAATTCTTCTATTCCGAACATACCTAAGTTTGAAATGGTGAAGGTGTTTCCTTCCCAATCAGAGGGTTGAAGTTTTTTGGTCTTCGCTTTCTCTGCGAATGTTTTCACTTCTTGATTAATCTGAGCCAATGTTTTTGTATCAGCAAATCTCACAACTGGCACCAATAACCCTTCATCAACTGCCACCGCTATGCCCATATGAACATGGTGGTTGTAGCGAATTGTATCTCCTTGCCAAGATGAATTCACTTTAGGGTGTTGCTTCAATGCCAATGCTGTGGCCTTAACAACCATATCGTTGAATGACACTTTCGAACCGGTTGCTGCATTCATTGCTGCACGCGCTTCAACCGCTCTTCCCATATTAATTTCCATGGTCAGATAGAAATGGGGCGCGGTGAATTTGCTTTCAGCTAAACGACGAGCAATGGTCTTGCGCATTTGCGAAACGTTCTCTTCGGTATATGATTCAACAGCAGAAGCAGATTGCACAGAAGCACCCGCCATAAAGGCATCAATGTCTCTTCTAACAATTCTTCCGCCGTCACCTGAACCAGGTATGTATTGCAACGGCAAGCCTTTGTCTTCAGCTAATTTCTTCGCTAAAGGACTCACACGCATACGTCCGTCATTGAACGGTACCGGAGCAGCGGCTGGCGAATGTGCCGCAGCAACTGGTGCTTGAGCAACTAATGCCTTTGGCGCTTCAGCAACTGGTACAGGAGCCGCAGTAACTGGTGCTTCTTGCTTCGCTGCAGGAGCAGCGCCTTCAGCTGCAACAATCGCCGAAACGTCTTCACCTTCCTTTCCAAACACAGCCAGCAAAGCATCTACTGCAACAGTTTCTCCCTTCTGCACACCTATGTAAAGTAGAATTCCATCTACATAGGATTCAAATTCCATGGTTGCTTTGTCGGTTTCAATTTCCGCCAACAACTCACCACTTTTAACTTTATCTCCCACCTTTTTGTGCCAAGCCGCAACGGTTCCATCCGTCATGGTGTCACTTAGTTTGGGCATACGAACTATTTCAGCCATAATTTTTTTATTAGTCGGTTACGTAAGGGTAATCGTCGTGAGAATATACGTCTTTATAAATTTCTTCTTTTTCAGGAAGCGGCGAGTTTTCTGCGAATTCTACTGATTCAAGAACTACTGCTTTAATTTCTTCCTCCATTGCTTCAATTTCCGTTTCTGTCATCCACTTGTTGTCGCGAATTTTTCTCAAAACAAAATCGATCGGATCTTTTTCAATATACTCCTGAACCTCTTCCTTGCTGCGGTATTTCTGAGGATCGCTCATACTGTGACCTTTGTAGCGGTAGGTTTGAATGTCTAACAACGTTGGACCATCGCCTGCTCTACCTCTTGCTACTGCGCGATCAAATGCTTCAGCTACCGCCTCTGGATTCATTCCATCAACAGATTCAGAAGGCATTTCGAAACTAGCTCCTAGGGTTTTCAAATCGGTTACGTTTGAGGTCCGTTCAACAGAAGTTCCCATGGCGTATTGATTGTTTTCAATAACGAAAATGCAAGGAATCTTCCATGTCATTGCCATGTTGAAAGTCTCATACAAAGCACCCTGACGTGCAGCTCCGTCTCCGAAGAAACAAACCGTCACGTGGTCTTCACCTCTATATTTATCTGCGAAAGCAATACCCGCACCCATTGGAATCTGAGCTCCAACAATTCCGTGTCCGCCAAACAAATTTCTTTCTTTGTCGAACATATGCATAGAGCCACCTTTTCCTTTTGAAAGTCCAGTTGACCTTCCATACAATTCAGCCATTACGCGGTTCGGGTCAGAACCCATCACCAGCGGATGAGCGTGGTCGCGGTAGGCGGTAATAACCTTATCGGTTGGCTTAATCGCTTCCATCATTCCTGAAAGAACGGCCTCTTGTCCAATGTACAAGTGGCAGAAGCCGCCGAATTTCTGTTGAATGTACAACTGACCGCACTTCTCTTCGAACTTGCGCATCAATAACATTTCACGATACCACTTTAAATAAGTAGCCTTTGTAAAGCGCTCTCCTGTTGGGGTTGACGCATTTTTTGTTGCCTTTGACGCTGTTGCCATAATTTTTTGTTCCTTGCAAATATAGTTAGGAAGGCCTTGTTCAAAAAGACTTCCTCTAAAAAGTGTACAATGTACACTACCTTATTGTAAAATATACTATATGGTTTTCTTGAATTGGTTCAAGAAGCGCATATCGTTTTCGAAGAAGTGTCTCAAATCATCTACGCCGTATCTGAGCATGGCTATTCGTTCGATGCCCATTCCAAAAGCGAATCCAGAATACTTCTCAGGATCTATTCCAGAGGCGGCTAAAACATTTGGGTCTACCATTCCGCAGCCCATAATTTCCAACCACCCTGTACCCTTCGTAATTCTATGATCGGCCGGTGTTTCCAATCCCCAATACACGTCCATTTCGGCACTTGGCTCTGTAAATGGGAAGTATGAAGGACGCAAACGGATTTTTGCTTTTCCGAAAAAAGCTTCTGTAAACATTTGAAGCACTTGCTTCATGTCTGCAAAAGAAACTCCTTCGTCGATGTATAACCCTTCAATTTGATGGAATTGACAATGCGCGCGACTGGAGATTGCTTCATTTCTGTATACCCTTCCTGGCATTACAATGCGAATGGGAGGCTTAGTCGTTTCCATCACTCGCACTTGCACACTGCTCGTGTGGGTGCGAAGAACTGTGTCTGGTTGTCCTTCCACGAAAAACGTGTCTTGCATATCGCGAGCCGGATGCTCAGGAGAGAAATTCAATCCAGAGAATACATGCCAATCGTCTTCAATCTCTGGTCCGTCTTCCACACTGAATCCCATGCGCTCAAAAATGGAAAGTATTTCTTCGCGAACCAATTGCAAAGGGTGTCTGCTTCCATGTGTCCACTCTCCGTAAGGGCGAGTGAAATCAGGTACTTCAACGTCACCTTTATTCGATTTGAATTGCAAAGAACCTTCATCTATTTTTTCTTGAACGGACGTTTTCAATCCGTTCATTACTGCTCCCACTGCCTTTTTTTCTTCGTTTGGAATGGCCTTGAAGGCCTCGAACAAATCGTTCAAGATGCCCTTTCTTCCTAAATATTTCACACGAAAGGCTTCAACCTCATCGGCTGAATTGAGTTGCGTGGAAGCAACTTCAAGTTTCAATTGCTCTATTTGTTCAACCAAACTCACTTAATCACCTCCATTTTCATGCTAATGTCCTGAACTGGTCTGTCACCTGGTGCAGTTGGCATTGAAAGAATTTTATCGAGTATATCCAACCCTTCTACAACTTCTCCATATACTGTGTAGTCCATGTCTAATTGAGCGGTTCCTCCAACGGTTTTGTATACCTCTCGTTGCTCCGGTGTGTATGCGAAATTTGGATTCTTTTGTTTAACGTATTGTTCAACCTGGTTGATTTGTGCATCTGTCATAGGTTGTCCTTGAGCGATGTAGAATTGGCTTCCGCTTGACGCTTTGGTAGGATTCGCAAAATCGCCTTGACGAGCTGCAGCAAGCGCGCCTTTCTTGTGAATGAAATTCGAATTGAATTCAGCCGGCACTGTATAACCAGGTCCACCCATTCCTAATTGTGTTCCTGCAGCTGCCCCGCGGCTATTTGGATCGCCACCTTGCGCCATGAACCCGCGAATACAACGATGGAAAAGCAAGTCGTTGTAAAATCCAGATTCAACCAACTTAATGAAATTATCTCTGTGCTGCGGTGTTTCATCGTAAAGACGAATAACCATATCTCCTAATGAAGTGGTAACCTTAATTCTTGTGTTAGTGTGATCTGTTTGCATGTTGTTATTTGTTTGATTTTCTTTATTTTCAATAGGTATAGGCTCCCCTACGGTTAAAGTAGAAGCTCCATTATTAGCCGGTTCTTGCGATTTACATCCTGTTGCATTCAAGAACAAAAGGAAAGAAAAAATTGCAAAACCCCAAAAAGATAGACGTGAATTCATTTTTTTTTCTTTAATTTGTGATACTTAACCGATTTATCGGCCACAAAATTAAGCAAACGTTTATGAAGGCTACACGAACTTTTCAATTTGTTTTAGGAATTTTATTGTTAGTTGCAACAACTATGACTTTAACCTCATGTGTTAAAGAAGAACCAACCGTTGCTGTGGTTCATGTTGTAGACGCGAATGGCGACCCTGTTCAAGGCGCAACCGTTCGATTATATGGTTCTCCATCACAAAGCCCTCCTCCAGCAAATGCCATCGCATTGGATACAACATTAACAACAGATGCCACCGGAACAATAACAATGGATTATTCCGAAAACTACAAACTTGGTCAAGCTGGATTCGCCGTTTTAGACATTGAAGCTTACAAAGGCGCGTTATACGGTGTTGGTATTATTAAAATCGAAGAACAAGAAACTACAGAGGTAACAATCGAGATTTAAGATTTACACTTCGTTTCCGAAGTATTTCATCATTGCCTTTTTTAATAGAACTTCCTGATCTCCCGGACTCAAAACCGGGAGATTTTCTTTTTTAACAAAATGTGGCCATCCGTCTACGTCTCTACCTTCAAACTCATAATACCCGTATGGCTCTAATAACGTGCACACAGCCACGTGCATGAGTTCCAACTTTTGATCTTTCTTGAATTTCAAATCGAATATTCCTAGTTCCTGCAATCCTATTAGCATGAGAATGGCCGAGTAATCGAGGGTTTCACCAAAATTTTTCGAAGCTAATTCCAATGTTTCCTGCCACTTCTTCTCAAACAAATAATCCATTATAGTGTGTTTCTAAAAAATATTTTTAAAAAATGTAACCTTTCCATGCGAAGGTAGGTATACCCCAACATAACAAACACCGACATGAAAACTAAATTATTCACCCTTATCGCGCTACTAGTTCTAACCACAAGCGCTTTCGCTCAATCAACAACTCAATTGTTAGATGCGCAACTGAATATCACTAAAACTAAAGCAACTGCTAAATATATACGTACAATTACGAAAGTGAATGAGTCTCTTTTCGAAGTGAAAATAAACTTTCAAACCGGCGAGCTCATGATGACAGGTACTTATCTTGATGAGGCCTTAACACTAGCCGAAGGTGAGTTCGTATATTTCTTCGCAAATGGCATTAAAGAATCGCAAGGCTTGTATGCTAGCGGACAAAGAGTTGGATCTTGGCAGCGTTGGAATTTCGATGGCGCTCAAAAAGCTGATCGCTACTACCAAGAGCCTACAGCATTGGTTTCTGCAAAATAAAAATAGAAGTTAACTTTTAAGAGGGGAAAGGAAATAGGAAACTATTTCCTTTTTCTTTTTCCATAAAAATTAAGACTGTGCATAGAAATTTCTATATCGAAAATCTCTTCCAACGTAGATTTAATATTCTGAATTCGCGGGTCACAGAATTCGAAAACCTCACCCGTATCCGTTAAAATAATATGATCGTGTTGTTGATTCTGATAAGCCTTTTCGAAATGTGCTATGTTTTGTCCGAACTGATTCTTTCTTACCAACGCACAATTCAATAACAGTTCAATGGTGTTGTACAACGTTGCTCTAGAAACGCGGTATTTCTTGTTCTTCATTCGAACATAAAGTGCCTCAATATCGAAATGATCTTCTATTGTATAAATCTCTGCAAGAATAGCATAGCGCTCAGGAGTCTTTCGATGCAAATGCTTCTCTAAGTAAGCCGTGAAAATTTCCTTAACCTTATCTTGAATATCTTGTGGGGACATGTGGGCAAATGTACAACGTCAGATTTTTTCTTCCTTATAATATTTCTTCATTTCCACAATAGCGCTTTACTAACATTTAGTAGTTCACTATTTTGAAAACTGCGTTTTAACCTGGAGCAATTCTGTGCTTACTTCGAAGAACCAAAATATTTACTGATTTACCTACCTCAAAAAGTTATTTTACGATGTCAGATTTGCTCAATTTCAACCTTCCGAAACACGAAGAAAGCGCCATTATCAAAGTTGTGGGTGTGGGTGGAGGCGGCTCCAACGCCGTTAACTACATGTTCAACAAAGGAATTAACGGCGTAGACTTCGTAGTGTGTAACACCGACGCGCAATCGTTGGATAACAGTCCAATTTTAAACAAAATGCAATTGGGGCACACACTCACGAAAGGTCGCGGAGCGGGTGCTCGTCCAGAGGTAGGACGTGACGCCGCGATGGAATCTATCGAAGAAATTCGCGCGTTGTTCCATTCTGACTTACAAATGGTTTTCGTTACTGCCGGAATGGGCGGTGGAACTGGAACAGGCGCTGCGCCTGTTATTGCACAAGTTGCAAAGGAAATGGGAATTCTAACCGTTGGTATCGTTACCGTTCCTTTCGCTTTTGAAAACAAAAAGAGAACCGCTCAAGCAACTGCAGGTATTGAAGAAATGCGCAAAGCAGTTGATACGCTATTGATTATTCGCAACGATAAGTTGCGCGAACTATACGGTAATCTTTCATTAAGCAACGCATTCAGTCATGCAGACGACGTGTTATGCACTGCAGCAAAGAGCATTGCTGAATTGATTACCATTACAGGAATTGTAAACGTGGATATGAACGACGTGATCACGGTTATGCGTGGAAGCGGAGTTGCTATTATGGGTAGCGGAAGAGCTCACGGTGAAGACCAAGCCATTCGCGCGGTTCAGATGGCTATGGAATCTCCATTGTTGAACGACGATGATATCACAGGTGCTTCACACATCTTGTTGAACATCACATACGGAAACAACGAATTGAAAATGGACGAAATTGGAGAAATTACCGATTTCATTCAAGAACTTGCGGGACCAGAAGCCGATATTATCTGGGGTTACGGAAAAGACGAGCAACTCGGAGAAGACATTTGTGTGAACGTGATTGCAACCGGATTCGCTCCGAAAGAGATTGCAACGCTTCTTCCGCTTGAGGCGGTAAAAGAAGTTCCATTGCCTACTCCGGTGTTTCTTTTAGCAGATGCGCCAGCTGCGGTTGTTGTTGAGCCTTCGCCAGTTGTTGAAGAAAACCCTGTATTCACTTTAGATACAACTCCGGTTGCTGAAGAAACTCCTTTGTCAAAGGTTGCAGTAATCGTTGAAGAAACTCCATTAGTTGCTGAAGCTGCTCCATTAACTGAAATGCCCGTTGCGGAAATAACGGAAGAGCCTTTCAAATTGGTTGTTGCAGACGAAATTGAATTGGAAATTGAAAATTCTTTCGAATCAAATCCTACAGTTGAAGAGTCTCTGAAACAAGGTGCTTTGTTTTCTTTCGAAGAATTCGAGAAAGCTGAATTGGCTAATGAAGAAATGACCAAAATGGAATTGCAAGAAGAAAATGAAATTCCAGAGTTAAGTACTTTCAAAATTCAAGAAAACAATAGCGTTGAAACGCCTGTTATTCCTAGTTTCGAGAGCATTCATCAAACTTCAGACCGCTTGATTCCTGAAACTCAAATGACTTTCAAAACAGAAGTCGTTACTGAAAATCGCCCGCCACGCACAGAGCTGATGGCACGTAACAAAGAGCGTGAAGGACGTATTCGTGAGTATACAATGCGCATGAAGTCTCCAAACGGATTGAATGAATTGGAAAACGAACCCGCTTACTTAAGAAGAAAAGTAACATTGGATGAAGGAACGCATTCGAGCGAAAACACTGTTTCTCGCACGATCTCTAGAGAAGTAACTGACGAAAACGGAAATACACGCATTGAATTGCGCACAAACAATCCGTTCTTACATGATAATGTAGACTGATTTTAACGAACAGTATTTCCCGATTCTACGGGACGTTCAGGGGAGAGCAACGAAAGCTCTCCCTTGTTGTTTTCAGCCATTAATATCATACCTGAAGATTCTACACCTTTGATCTCTCTTGGTGCTAGATTCGCTAAGTACAACACTTGCTTTCCAACAACTTGTTCGGGCTCGTATGATTCTGCAATACCTGAAATAACTGTGCGCTCTTCGGTACCGATACGCAATTTCAATTGCAATAATTTCTTCGTCTTCGGAACACGCTGCGCCTCTAGGACTTCAGCAATACGAAGATCCATATTCTGAAAATCTTCGAATGAAACATTCGGCTTTATCGCTTCCACTTCAACCTCGGGTTGAACCTTCGAAGCTTCCAACTTCGCTACTTGAATAGCAACCTCTTCGTCGGTTATTTTCTGGAAAAGAATCGGCATTTCACCAATGGTGTGTCCTGCTGGAATTAATTGTGAAACATTCACCTCGTCCCACTTCAATCCTTCCCATTGCAAACCAGTTTTCAATTTCTTTGCTGTATACGGTAGGAAGGGCTCTAAAGCCACAGACAGCGCGGCTACCAATTGAATGCACGCATTCAAGATACCTTCTGTTTTCTCGGGTTCTGTCTTTTGAAGTTTCCACGGCTCTGTCTCTGTGAGAAGTTTATTTCCAATGCGCGCCAAATGAATAGCTAGCGCCTGCGCTTCGCGGAACCGATAGGCTTCAATCTTTTCACCAATGGTATTGAACGCAGTTTGCGCTTCTTCAAATTGTGAAGATGCATCGAACTTTGGGTTCGAAACTTTTCCTTCGTAATATTTGTGTGTTAACACGAAAACACGATTCACAAAATTCCCAACAATATCGGCAAGCTCATTGTTCACACGGTCTTTGAAGTCGTTCCAAGTAAACTCACTGTCTTTCTGTTCAGGCATTATGGATGCTAAAACATAGCGCATCTCATCTTGTCTATTCGGAAAATCTTCCAAGTATTCGTGCAACCAAACCGCCCAATTTCGTGAAGTTGAAATTTTATCTCCTTCCAAATTCATGAACTCATTGGCTGGAACATTTACCGGCAGATTGAACCCACCGTGTGATTTCAATATGATTGGAAATATGATGCAGTGAAAAACAATGTTGTCTTTCCCTATGAAATGAACCAATTCGGTTTCATCGTTCTTCCAATAGTCTTCCCAATTCTTTCCGTTTTTCTCGGCCCATACTTTCGTGTTGGTGATGTATCCAATTGGTGCATCGAGCCAAACGTACAAGACCTTTCCCTCTTCACCCGGAACAGGAACACCCCAGTCTAAGTCGCGAGTCATGGCGCGCGCTTGAAGACCTCCATCAATCCAGCTTAAACACTGTCCAACGACATGCGACTTCCATTTCGAAACATCGTGATGTTGCTCTCCGTTCAGTTTTCCGTTTTCAATAAAATCACGCACCCACTCACTGTGGTGTTGCATGGGCAAATACCAGTGGGTGGTTTCTTTCAACACAGGCGTGCTTCCACTTAACGTTGAAACGGGATTGATTAATTCTGTAGGACTTAAAGTGGAGCCGCATTTTTCGCATTGATCTCCGTACGCCTTTTCGCTCGAGCACTTCGGGCAGGTTCCTGTGATGTAACGATCGGCTAAAAACTGTTGTGCATCGGCATCGAAGTATTGTTCTGAACGATGTGTTTCAAAAATACCTTTTTCCTTCAAATCGATAAAAATCTGCTGACTCATTTCAATGTGTTCAGGTGAAGAAGTCCGGTAATATTCATCGAATGAAATTCCGAAATCTCGGAACGCATCGCCCATAAGCTTATGATAAAAATCTACGATTTCACGCGGAGTCTTTCCTTCCTTCTTTGCGCGAAGAGTAATGGCAGCGCCGTGCTCGTCTGATCCACAAATAAAAGCCACGTCTTTTTCCTTCCCTCTTAAATACCGCACATATATATCCGCAGGCAAATATGCACCTGCAATGTGTCCAATGTGAATGGGACCATTCGCATACGGTAGAGCAGAGGTTACAAGGTGTCTTTTCGGTGACTTCATCTTTTTTATGGTGTTTTGCGCAGAAAACTGCGAATTTAGCGCATCAAAGATAAAGCGATGCACCCAGCTTTTTTACAACAAGGCGATACGATTGGCATAATTGCCACTGCACGATTCATTACAAGCGAACAATGGCAATTCGCTAAGCGCGTAATTGAATCATGGGGACTGAAAATTAAATTGGCGGAAAACGTTTTCACTCCACAGTTTCAGTTGGCTGGAAATGTTGAAGTACGCACCCTGTCTTTCCTTTCACTGTGGAACGATATTGACGTGAAAGCCTTGTTGGTGGCTCGGGGTGGATATGGGACCATTCACACTATCGATGAAATTCTTCCATTCTTGAACGAGTCAAAATGGATTTGCGGATATTCGGATGTGACGGTTTTATTGAATGCTTGCACAAATAAAAACATTTCCTGCATTCATTCCACCATGCCTATTTCTTTTGAGCATGCAACACCAGAAGCTCTGGAAACTTTAAGGTGCGCGCTGTTCGGAGAATCTTTTTCATTCAGTTGGAATGAAAATCAAATTCAAATAGGAAGCTGTGAAGGTGAAATTGTAGGTGGAAATTTATCTGTCATATACAGCCAGCTTGGATCTTCTACTCAATTGAATACTCAAGGAAAAATTCTATTTTTAGAGGATGTAGATGAAATGCTCTATCATGTAGATCGCATGTTAACTGCGTTAAGGCGTGCAGGAATGTTCAAGAATATTCGCGGATTAATTTTAGGAGGGTTCACTCAAATGCGAGATAACACCGAGGAATTCGGATTTTCAAGCAATAATCCGTGGGGGAAATCCGTAGAACAAATGATTCTAGAAATGGGTATAAACGCTGAAACTCCTATTGCCGTAGCGTTTCCTGCAGGACATTTAAACGACAATAGAGCATTTTATATGGGACTAAATTCAGAATTAATTGTGAATGAAAATTCCGCACAACTGACATGGAAATAACTACCTTTGCGTAGTTCGTGTAAAAAATACACTAACTAGAATGAGCTCTAAAAACATAACGTTATCGAACGATGAGTATTTGAATTTCGAGTTAATCGGAATTAACTCGAGAGAGAAAGATTTTCGCTTGGCGTGGTTTTTAAATCGTGAAATGAAATGGAGTTTAGAGCGTAAAAAGCCATATAAACTCGAAATAAAAGAACAGAACTCTGAACATGAGTTGTTCAAATACGTTTCCGAAGAAAATCATTACACTATTCACTTAATCTCGAATCGTTCGCTTCAAGGAATCCTTATTCCTGAGTATGCGCAAATTGAATACCTGCTTAAAGTAGAGGGTAGAGAAGACATAGAAGAATTGGTTAAACAAATTAGAAAAATAAACAATGTGCTCGCGGCCTTCCATCTAACACAGGATAGTCTGAAACATGTGAGTCATTTGTTCTTCGATTGATTATGAAAAAAACGAAAATAGTAGCGACCATCGGTCCAGTATCAGCAAACAAAGAAGTTCTGAAAGGAATGATTGAAGCCGGTTTAAACGTTGTGCGTTTGAATTTTTCTCACGGCACACACGACGATCATTCAAGTGTAGTAAATTTCGTTCGCGAAATTGACAAAGAGTTAGGCACGAATACCGCCCTCTTAGCCGATTTGCAAGGACCTAAGCTACGGGTCGGTGTTATGCAAGACAACGGTGTAATGTTGGAAGCTGGAAAGCAAATCATCATTACGACTGAAGAACAAATTGGAACAGCTTCGCATATCTATACCAACTACAAAGAATTTCCTTCCGACGTAAAACCTGGCGAACGCGTTTTGTTAGACGACGGAAAAATTGCGATTCGCATTCTTTCCACCGATGGTAAAAAAGAAGTTTTGTGTGAAGTAGTTCAAGGTGGAATTCTTTCATCGAAGAAAGGACTGAATCTTCCCGAAACTAAAGTTTCTCTTCCTTCATTATCGAAAAAAGATTTGAATGATTTGGAATTTGCGCTTTCAATGAACATCGATTGGATTGGACTTTCATTCGTGCGCACGGCAGAAGACGTTCGCGTACTTAAAGGCATCATTGCTGAAAACGGCAAGCACGCGAAAGTGGTGGCGAAAATTGAAAAACCTGAAGCCCTTGAAGTAATCGACGACATTATTCGCGAAACCGATGCGGTCATGGTGGCTCGTGGTGACCTTGGAGTTGAAATCCCAATTGAACAAGTACCACTCGCTCAGAAAATGATCGTAAAGAAATGCGTTGAAGCCGCAAAGCCTGTCATTGTTGCTACGCAAATGATGGAAAGCATGATCACAAGCATGACTCCAACACGCGCTGAAGTAACAGACGTTGCCAATGCGGTGTTAGACGGCGCAGATGCCGTTATGCTAAGCGGAGAAACCAGCGTTGGTGCCTATCCGATTGCAGCTATAACCATGATGCACAACATCATTAACGAAGCTGAAAAATTCCCGGGACTGTACTATCTCGAAGAGGCTCCTTATGAAATGGACGAAACACGTTTCATTACAGACAGCATTTGTTTTAGCGCTTGTCGTGTTGCGAAGCGCATAGGAGCAACGAGCATTGCAACCATGTCGTTTTCTGGATACACCGGATATAAAATTTCAAGCTCAAGACCGAAGGCACATGTCTTCGTTTTTACAGGAAATAAGCGTATTCTGACACAGTTGAATTTAGTTTGGGGGGTCAAAGCGTTTTATTACGACAAGATGGTAAGCACCGACCAAACGATTGCAGACATTCGCTACATTTTGAAGAAAAACGGATATGTTCAAGAAGGAGATTTCTTGGTGAACGTAGCCTCTATGCCTATTGCAGAGCAAGGAACTACAAACATGTTAAAGATTAGTCGAATATAGTTTTCGGATTGCCCTGCAATCCGCCAGTGTGAAACATTAAAACCGAACCTTCGTTCGGTTTTTTGTTTTGCACAAAGAACGAATGCATCAATTTCCCGGTATAAACGACATCGAGCGGCAATTGATGCACTCTATTCATTTCTTGAACGAACTCTATTAATCGATCATTGAATTTTCCATACCCTCCAAATTCATCTTCACTGAAAACAACTGCCCGCTCTAACACTTCATCAGCAGCAACTTCGTCGTGAAAAAAGTAAATCAGTTTATTTCGAATTTCATTTCGCATGTAGTGCTCTCCTTTCAGCGCACTGTATATCCATACTTTTTGGTGCGGTTTCGATTGAACAAGCAGTCCCGCAGCGGTTGTGCCTGTTCCGGCTGCAACAAGCCAATGATCAAATTCGAAATCTTCTTCGCTTACCATTTGCATAGCGCCGTTCATTCCCAAATAATTCGAACCTCCTTCAGGAACTAAAAAGGCCGACTCCCATTTTTCGTGCACCCACGCCTTCATTTCTTCGCTATTCCGTTCTTCGTAATCGGCTCTGGAAATAAAGCAGAGCTCCATTCCACATTCCTTTGCAAACAGCAAGGTTGGACTATAATCCTTCGGTTCTTCCCCGCGAATGATGCCTACAGCATGTATTCCCAACTCCTTGGCAACAGCAGCCGTTGCATGAATATGATTGCTATAAGCACCCCCAAAAGTGACCAGCTGTCTGGCCCCACGCCTATTCATCTCTTCCAAATTGAACATTAACTTAAACCATTTGTTTCCATTAATTGTTCGATGTAACCGATCGAATCGTTTAACGACTATCTTTCCGACTTCTTCGAGATTCAAACTATCGTAAATAGGAAGTTGAAAATTTATTTTTTTGTTCAAGTTAGTAAATTGCATTTTTGCCATATGAGAGAAGAAGAGAATTCAAAAGTACAGGTAGAAGACTACTATTTAAGTGAAGAAGGTTTTTTTATTTTCACCGAAGAATATCACTTAAAAAGAGGACATTGTTGTCAAAGCGGTTGCAAACATTGTCCCTTCGGATTCGACAAGAAGACAGGTAAATTCAATAAATAACTTTCGCATCTTTGTAAAAACCATTGTATGCGTCTGCTCTTTATTTTAGGACTACTCTCTCCACATTTCGCTTTTTCTCAAATTAACAAAGACAGTATTCATTTTTCAGGTTACACTGAAATCTATTTTGCCCAAGATCAACACAATTGGAACGACCATCAACGTCCTGATTTTTTATACAGCCACACTTCCACCAATCATGTGGCACTGAATACGGCAGTGCTTGACTTTAAGTACAGTTCTGCACGCGTCAAAACACAACTTTCGTTGGTTGAAGGAACCTATGCAAACAAGGTTACTTCCGCGGAACCCATTGACTTGGGAGCACTTTATGTTGGGAACATCGCGTGTAAATTGAGCAGTACAGAAAACCTTTGGCTACAAGCAGGGGTAATGCCCTCACACATTGGGCTAGAGTCTGCCATTGGATTCTCCAATTTATCGCTGAGTAGAAGTTTAGCCGCAGAGAACTCTCCTTATTACGAAAGCGGTATAGCCCTTCAATACACCTCGAAAAACAACAAGTGGTTTGGGTCTGTTCTTGCGCTCAACGGATGGCAAACCATGTCACTTGTTCCTCAGCAATCGCGAATGAGTTTTGGAAGTCAGATTCAATTTAAACCTAACGCTAACATTACCCTCAACCATTCGACCTATTACGGAGAAGTTCCTGTTTTCACAGGCTCTCAGATGCGCTTCTTTCAAAACTTTTACGGCAATATTCAATTGAAAAAGAATTGGACCGTCCAGTTCCAAACAGACTATGGTATTCAAGAAACAGAAAGTAATGGATTCAACAAAAGTTGGGTAACTGGGTTTCTCGGACTCGCTTACAATGTGAATGAAAAGCTTACACTAGTCGGGCGTGGGGAGTTGATGAAAGACTCAAACAACCTGGTTATAACTGGAGTAAACAATGATCTTTGGGGATACAGTTTCAACATAAATTATTTACTTGACGAGCACTTGATGTTCCGCGCTGAATGGCGAAACATCACTTCCAACAGTTACACATTCGCCTATCAAAACTTCAACGACAAACGCATGAACGGATTAAATTTATCGCTCGCTGCTCAATTTTAGCACACTCACTTATGTCACCATTTCAAGACCAAATACAAGAAGGAATTCCTAGTGCATTGCCGGTTGTTCCCGCTATGGATGCCGCAATTAACCGGGCCCCCAAGAGAAAGGAAATTCTTTCAAACGAAGAAAAGGGGCTAGCCTTGCGCAATGCCCTTCGCTATTTCCCTTCGGAATTGCACGAAACATTGGCAAAGGAATTTGCCGAAGAGATGAAGGCATACGGACGCATTTACATGCACCGCTATCGTCCGACTTACGACATGTATGCGCGACCTATTTCGGAATACCCTGCAAAGTGTCAGCAAGCGGCTTCCATCATGCTCATGATTCAAAACAACTTGGATCCACGCGTGGCACAGCACCCTTATGAATTAATTACCTATGGAGGAAACGGCGCGGTCTTTCAAAATTGGGCGCAGTATCGTTTGGTGATGAAGTATTTGAGTGAAATGACCGAAGAGCAAACGCTTGTGATGTACAGCGGACATCCAATGGGACTCTTTCCCTCTAGTCCTTCTGCACCGCGTGTTGTGGTAACGAACGGAATGATGATTCCGAATTACAGCAAGCCAGACGATTGGGAAAAATTCAACGCGTTGGGTGTAACGCAATACGGACAAATGACTGCGGGATCCTACATGTACATAGGTCCGCAAGGAATCGTTCATGGTACAACCATCACTGTCATGAACGCAGCGCGCATGCTTCGCACTAAACGCGGCGATAAAACTGTCTATGATCGCGCAGCTGAAGGATTGCTTTTCGTAACCGCTGGTTTAGGCGGTATGAGCGGCGCACAGCCAAAAGCAGGGAACATTGCAGGATGTGTATCCATTACAGCAGAGGTGAATCCGAAAGCTGCTACGAAACGTTTCGAACAAGGATGGGTAGATGAGCTTATTGACAACATTGATGAATTGTGCACGCGTACACAAGAAGCTTTGAAAGTTGGAAAAGCACACAGCTTTGCATTCATTGGAAACATTGTTGAAGTGTGGGAAGTGTTCGCTGAACGCGGCATTCACATTGATTTGGGTAGTGATCAAACTTCACTACACAATCCTTGGGCGGGTGGATATTATCCGATTGGATTGACCTATGAAGAGAGTAATTCGCTTATGGCTGAGAACCCAAATTCATTCAAAGAAAAAGTTGAAGAGTCTCTTATTCGTCATGCAGCTGCGGTTCAAAAGCACAGTCAAAACGGAATGTATTTCTTCGATTATGGAAATGCATTTTTGTTGGAAGCTTCGCGTGCAGGAGCCAATGTGATGGCCGACGTGCCCACACTTGAGCGCGAGTTTAAATATCCATCTTACGTTCAAGATATTTTAGGACCGCTCTGTTTCGACTACGGATTCGGGCCTTTCAGATGGGTATGTGCAAGCGGGAAGTCAGAAGACCTGGATGCTACTGATGCTATTGCGTTGGAAGTTATGTTGAAGTTGAAAGAAACGGCACCAGCTGAAATTCAACAACAATTAGCCGATAACATTCAATGGATTCGCGAAGCGAAGAGCAACAAGTTAGTGGTAGGATCTCAAGCACGTATTCTGTATGCCGATGCGCAAGGAAGAATGGAAATCGCGGCAGCATTTAACAAAGCCATTGGTGAGGGAAAGATTGGCCCTGTGGTTTTAGGAAGAGATCACCACGATGTCAGTGGAACCGATTCTCCTTACCGCGAAACCAGCAACATATATGACGGTTCTCGATTCACTGCAGACATGGCGGTGCAGAACTTTGTGGGCGACGCCTTCCGCGGAGCCACATGGGTGAGTTTGCACAACGGTGGTGGTGTCGGATGGGGAGAAGTGATTAACGGTGGATTCGGGATGTTACTCGACGGCAGTGATGCATGCGACAAAAAGTTACGCAGCATGTTGCACTGGGACGTTAACAACGGTATTGCAAGAAGAAGTTGGGCACGAAACAAAGAAGCGGTATTCGCTATTGAGCGCGCCATGGAACAAGAGCCTTTGTTGAAAGTTACCCTTCCACAAGAAGTGAAAATTTCACTCGACTCTTTTATTCATTAAGCCACTCCTTTCGCAACAGGAACAACCGGTTCAATGGTATCCTGATAAACAGGACCGACATATTCTTCGTCGTAGGCAAGAGCTAAATTCAACATATAAAAAACATTGAACAAGCAAACCAAAAGGGCGTCTGTATTCGTGCGCTTTCCAAACGACTGTGCCACTTGAACCAGCACTTTGAATCCAAAGAAAATATTCAAGAGAGGAATAGCGAAATACCATGCGTGCTTGGCTGGTCGACCAATCATTTTCATGATAATTATCAAGTCCCAACCTGGAACAAAAGCAGCTGCGAGAGGCTGATTGGCCTTCGCGAATAGTTTCATTTTAGAAACGAATCCGACAAGGATTATAAATCCTGCGATTAGAATGAGATGAGGCTGTTTAGCCCAAATCTCTTGCAAGGCAATTGTAATGTTCATGATCTTTTTAGTTAGGTACTTGAAAGACGACAAAAGTCTCTTTAAGTTGCCTACAAGCCTCTCATTTGCAGACTGATAATTGTTAATTTTTACGATTCTGATCGAAAATTGTTGTGAAAGGCGCCTACAACATTTTCATGCAGTTAAAGAACAGCTCTGAAGAATAATTCATAATTTCACCCGCCCATGAACGTTAAAACCATTCATTCTTTCGACGAAATACAGTCCATTCTTACACAAGAAGTGGCATCACATTCTGCTACATTCATTTTGTGCGACACCAATACGAACGAGCACTGCGTGAGGTTTCTGCTTGAAACAATACCAGCGCTGAACAATGTTCCTATCATTGAAATTCCTGAGGGAGAAGAAAGTAAGTCACTGGAAATTGTTGGACAACTCTACGAAGAGTTGCTTCATCACAATGCAGACAGACAATCGCTTATTCTTAATGTGGGTGGCGGCGTTATTTCCGACATTGGCGGATTCGTAGCCTCTACTTTCAAACGAGGAATAGATTTCATTAACATTCCAACCACGGTTATGGCGCAAGTAGATGCTGCTATGGGAGGGAAATGCGGAATAGATTTAATGGCTGTGAAAAATGCGGTTGGACTTTTTAGTTGGCCGAAAAGCGTTCTCGTTTTCACAGGATTCCTGAATACGCTTCCTGAGAAAGAATTGAAATCGGGGTTCGCGGAAATGCTCAAACATGCCCTTATTGCCGATGCTGAATATTGGGAAGCCCTTTCGCATGTCAATGCCCACGAAGCCTCGCACATTTCGGTCTTCGTGAAACGTTCCAATGAAATAAAATCGGAGATAACCATTGCAGACCCGAATGAACATTCGGTTCGAAAAAAATTGAATTACGGACATACTGTTGGACATGCTATTGAATCGTTCTTTCTTGCGAAATCTGAACCCATAACCCACGGCAATGCCATTGGATGGGGAATGATTCTTGAAAATAGAATAGCTGTTCAATTGGAGATTCTCAGCTCCTCCTTAGCCCAAACTATTGAAAATCGAATTCTAGGAATTTTCGATCCGCTTCCTTCCTTCAGCAAAGAAGAACAAGAAGAAATTTTTCAATTCATGCTGAACGACAAAAAGAACAAGAACGGCCTGTTTCACTTTTCACTGATTACCGCTATTGGTCAATGTTCTATTCAAGTTGAAGTGACCGAAGAAATCGCCCGTGAAGTAATTTCCGTTTAAACGATATTTTCCCGTTGAAGTTGAAGGCAGGTGCTTAAATTTGCACCTTCATTCAACACACATGGAAATTCCAAGCAAATACTCTCCGAACGAGACGGAAGACCGCATTTACGCAATGTGGCTAGAGAAGAAGGTTTTTAAATCTCTTCCTAACGACAAGCCCGCGTACACGATTGTTATTCCTCCGCCGAACGTTACAGGAGTCTTGCACATGGGGCACATGTTGAATAATACCATTCAAGATTTGCTCATTCGTCGTGCCCGTATGCGCGGCTATAACGCTTGCTGGGTGCCGGGTACAGACCATGCCTCTATTGCAACAGAAGCGAAAGTGGTTCAAAAACTTCGCAAAGAAGGAATTAAGAAATCTGACCTTTCTCGCGATGCTTTCTTAGAACACGCTTGGGAATGGACCCACAAGCACGGCGGAATAATTCTTGATCAGTTGAAGAAATTAGGTGCAAGCTGCGATTGGGATCGCACTCGTTTCACCATGGATCCGAAATATTATGAGAGCGTAATCGATTGCTTCATTGACCTTCATAAAAAAGGAAGAATATATCGCGGCGAACGCATGATCAACTGGGATCCTGCTGCGCTTACTGCCCTTTCAGACGAAGAAGTAATACACAAGGAAATACAATCGAAATTGTACTTCTTGAAATATCAAATTGAAGGAACGAACGAGTTTCTAACGGTTGCTACAACACGTCCGGAAACCATTCTCGGTGACACCGCTGTTTGCGTGAATCCAAGAGACGAGCGCTATGCTCATCTTCACGGTAAGCGTGTAATTGTTCCGCTTGTGAACCGCTCTGTTCCTGTGATTGCCGATGAATATGTTGAAATTGAATTCGGAACGGGTTGCCTGAAAGTGACTCCAGCACACGATCAAAACGACTTTATGTTGGGTGAAAAATACCAATTGGAAGTGATTAACATGATGAATGCCGACGGAACCATTTCCGAAGCAGGAGGCATGTACATTGGACAGGATCGCTTTGCTGTTCGCGAACAAATTGCGAAAGATTTAGATGCTGCCGGATTGTTAGCGAAGACGGAAGAGCACCTCAATAAAGTTGGATATTCAGAGCGTACCGATGTGGTTATTGAACCGCGCTTGTCGTTGCAGTGGTTCGTTGACATGAAAGACTTGAGCAAGCCTGCTTTGGAAAACGTTATGAACGACACCATTCGCTTCTTCCCTCCGAAATTCAAGAACTCTTATCGCAATTGGATGGAGAACATCAAAGACTGGTGTATCTCTCGTCAATTGTGGTGGGGACATCGTATTCCTGCATTCTATGCGCCTGATGGAACTTTCGAGGTAGCGAAAAATGTGGAAGATGCCATTGCGCAATTCAATTCAAAAGGTGCTTCATGGACCGCTAATGATTTGAAGCAAGACGAAGATGTATTGGACACTTGGTTCAGCTCTTGGTTATGGCCGATTAGCGTGTTCGATGGATTCTATTCGAAAGAAGAATTAGATTACTACTACCCTACTGCAGATTTAGTAACGGCTCCAGAGATTATGTTCTTCTGGGTTGCGCGTATGATTGTTGCAGGATATGAATACGTTGGAAACTTCCCCTTCAAAAACGTTTACTACACCGGTATCGTTCGCGACAAGCAAGGAAGAAAAATGAGCAAGTCGTTGGGGAATTCACCCGATCCGATTGAACTCATGCAACAGTTCGGAGCAGACGGCGTTCGCGTGGGAATGTTGCTTTCTTCTCCTGCAGGAAACGACCTTCCATTCGATGAATCGTTGTGTGAGCAAGGGAGAAATTTCGCTAATAAAATTTGGAACGCTTTCCGTTTGGTGAAGAGCTGGGAAGAAAAGATTGATACTTCTTTGAATCAACCAGAATCTTCTGCTATTGCTGTGAAGTGGATGAACAATCGCTTCGAACAAGTGCTTGCAGACATGGAAGACGGATACGATAAGTTCCGCATTAGCGAAGTGTTGATGCAGACATACAAATTAATCTGGGACGACTTCTGCGCGTGGTATTTGGAAATGGCGAAGCCATCTTACGGCCAAGGAATCGATTCAAAAACATACAACGATACGCTTGAGATATTCAAAAATTTATTGAAAGTGTTGCATCCGTTTATGCCTTTCCTAACGGAAGAAATGTGGCAACACATGGAATCGTGGCAGAGCGAATCGGAAATGATTTGTATTGCGAATTGGCCTGCAGCAAAGAGCTTCGACACGAACATTCAAAAAGACTTTGAAGAGTTTGAGCAATTGGTGACTGAAGTTCGTAACGTTCGCAAAAAGCAAAACCTTCCGAACAAAGAAGCCTTAGTTGTTTCATTCATGAAAACAGCAAACAGAAAAGCTTCGTTCGATGCGGCGTTCAAACATTTGTGCAACATCTCTGAATTGAATGAAGTATCTGAAAAGATGAATCCTTCGTTCAACTTCATGGTAAACGGAGTTGAATATTTCATTCCTTACACAGCATCTGTAGACGTTGAGGCAGAGCAAGCGAAGATGAAGGAAGAGTTGGCATACCTCGAAGGATTCTTGAAATCTGTTGAGGCGAAGCTTTCGAATGAACGCTTTGTAAACAACGCACCGGCTGCTGTTTTAGACGGAGAGCGCAAAAAACAATCAGATGCGATGAGCAAGATTGCCGCAATTAAAGAGCAGCTCGGATAATTGAATTTATTTCTTTCGTGTTGAAATGAAATCGCGAACGATTTTCTTTTCCGCGAAAGCTTTGTTCCAACTACCGTGTTTGACATTTGGATAAGAAATGAGGTGAACATTCGTGTTCACCTTTTTTGTTGCGTTTACCATTCGAATGGAATTCTC
>JBIKVX010000118.1:0-6320 GCA_044356625.1 Flavobacteriales bacterium
ATTTCACCATGGAAAACTCCTCTTCACGAAATTTCTCCCAACCCTGCTCTTCCACAAATTCAGCAATGCTCATTCCCCACTTCTTCTCCAACAGCTCATCCACTTCATAACACAACACACCCCTCTCATGCGACATTCGCTTCGCCATCGTGCTCTTCCCACAACCGGGCATTCCTACTAATAAAATGTGTCTCTCCATACTTTTCTCATTTTTCTCATCCCCATCCGCGCTGCGGTCATCGCGAAGCGTCATCCACATCGTGGTCATCACAACGTGTTGTGTCATCGCAACTTGTTGCGTCATCCACATCGTGGTCATCACAACGTGTTGTGTCATCGCAACTTGTTGCGTCATCCACATCGTGGTCATCACAACGTGTTGTGTCATCGCAACTTGTTGCGTCATCCACATCGTGGTCATCACAACGTGTTGTGTCCCGTAAAAGTAAATTAATTCAGAGGTACATTTGTACCATGAGCAGATTTACTTCTTTATTACTCGCACTCATTAGCTTCTCGGCTTTCGGACAGAAAAAAACAACTTCTCCTTCCGACCAACAGCTTCCACCTATTGTAATAGGAATTACCGTTGATCAAATGCGCAACGATTACATCGATCGCTTCTGGAACGACTACTGCGAAGGCGGTTTTAAACGCCTCGTGAGAAAAGGCTCTTACGCCCGAAACCTCCAATACAACTACATGCCCACCTATACGGGGCCTGGACACGCGGCCATTTTCACCGGAACAACACCGGCACACAACGGCATTGTGGCGAACGATTGGTTCGAAAGGAAATACAACCGCATGACCTACTGCTCAGCAGACTCTTTGGTCACCGGAGTAGGAACTTCTTTAGCGGCTGGAAAGATGTCGCCACACTGCTTAAAGTCAAGCACCATTGGCGATGAACTAAAAATCTTCACCGCGGGAAAATCGAAAGTCATTGGCATCTCACTCAAAGACCGAGGTGCAATACTTCCCGCCGGAAGAACCGCCAATGCTGCCTATTGGTTCGTAGGCGGAGAAGAAGGCGCGTGGGCCACAAGCTCTTGGTACATGCGCGAACTTCCTAAATGGGTAAGCGACTTCAACGCCAACGGAAAAGCAAAGGCCTATGCCGCTTCAACCTGGAACCTCCTTCTTCCTGAAGAGAATTACACCGAAAGCATCGAAGACAACAATGCTTACGAAATGCCTTTCAAACCCCTTATTCGTCCCGTATTTCCTTACAACATTGACACCCTTAAAAAACACAACGGTGGATATGAAATATTGAAGGGAGTGCCTATGGGAAATTCACTTACACTCGATTTCGCTTTGGCTGCAATAGACGGAGAACTACTCGGAAAGAACAACACAACTGACATGTTGTGCCTGAGCTTTTCTTCTACCGACTACGTTGGACACCAATTCGGAATTCATTCAAAAGAATTGCAAGACACCTACATTCGTCTCGATCGCGAATTAGAAAAACTTTTAAACGAACTCGACAAGCGCTTCGGGAAAGACAATTACCTCATCTTCTTAAGTGCCGACCACGGCGGAGCACCAACACCAAGCCTTATGCAAAAGTCGAACGCGAACGCTGGCTATTGGTCCTCTGACGCATTCGAGGACAATGCTGAGTTGTTCATGAATTCAAAATACGGACAAGGCAACTGGATTGTAAACGAAAGCAATTTGAATTTATTCATCAACCGAACGCTCGTTCGGGAGAAGAACATGAAGTTAGACGATATGCAACGCACCCTTGCAAAATGGGCTGAAGAACAAGAGCATGTAACCAAAGCGTTCGCGAGCTGCGACCTAACCCAAGAAAATTACACAGCCGAATTAGGACAAAAAGTACAACTCGGATTTTTACCTGCACTTTCAGGCGATGTCATTTATGTGTTAGAGCCTGGATTCATAGAATATTCGAGACAAGGCACCACACACGGCTCTCCGTATAGTTACGACACACAGGTTCCTTTCATTTTATATGGAAAAAATGTTCCAGCCTCAACCAATTACGCCGCACATTCCATTACCGACATTGCTCCAACAGTATGCAGCTATTTGCGCATTGGTTTTCCCAACGCATGTACAGGAAACCCAATCATTAGCTTCCTCAGACCAATTAAAAAATGATTCATATTTCAATAAGCACACCGCACATTCACAGAAAAATGGTGAAAGTGCGCATGACTTTTTTAAGCTCTTCAAACAATCAAATCGTTCAATTGTCTTCGTGGCGACCAGGACGATACGAGATGGGAAATTTCGCTAAGAACATTTCACATGTCAAGGCTTTCAATGCTTCCAACGAAAAAATTTCAACGCATAAAACAGCGAAAGATCAATGGCAGATTGCTTGTAAAAACGAAGAGCTAATCACCTTTGAGTACTTTTACTGCGCCGCTGAACTCAATGCTGGAAGTACCTACGTAAACAGCCAAATGCTTTATGTGAATCCGGTGAACTGTATTCCTTTTTTACCGGGAAGAACTGATGAAAAATACACCGTTGAAATTCTCGATTCTTATGCGCACTTCTCCTGCGGACTTCCCCACGAAGGAAACAAACTATTCGCGCAGAATTTCGACGAATTAGCAGACTCTCCTTTCGTTGCTTCGCACAGCAGAGAAGTTCTATCGCAAGAAATTAATGGAGTGCACTTCTACGCAAATATTTTCGGAGTTACGAATTTGAATTTTGAGCGGTTTTGGAACGACGTCCGCATTTACACGCAACTTCAACTGAATATTTTCGGGGAATTTCCTGTTTCAAAATATCGCTATCTCCTTCACTTCACACCGTATTTCATGCACCACGGTGTGGAGCATATTACAAGTACGGTTGTTGTTATGGGACATGGCGAAAACTTCGATCGTGAAGAGAAGTACAACGAAATACTCGCCATCTGCAGCCACGAACTCTTTCACACCTGGAACGTTAAAACATTGCGTCCAGTTGAAATGATGCCCTACGATTTCACCAAAGAAAATTACACCCAGCTTGGTTATGTAGATGAAGGTGTTACCACTTACTACGGCGATCTTTGCCTACGCAGAAGCGGCATCTGGAACAACGACCTGTGGAAAGAATCCTTGGAAAAATGGTTGAACACACACCACCGCAATTTCGGAAGATACTCGTATAGCGTTGCCGATAGTAGCGTAGATACATGGCTAGACGGATACACACCAGGAGTTCCATGGAGAAAAGTTTCCATCTATAACGAAGGTGCTTTGCTCTCTATGATTCTCGATATTGAATTGATTGCTGCGACAAACGGACAAAAATCCATGGACGATGTGATGCATCAGATGTACCAGCAATTCGCGAAGAAAAATATCGGATACTCCGTTGAAGACTATTGGAAAACACTTGAGGATTCAGGGCTTTCGAACGCAAATGAATTCAAAACGAATATTGCCGAAAGCGCAATAGACTATACAGACTATCTCGAAAAAGCTTTTCAAAAAATTGGCGTTGAATTGGTGTGGTTGCCTTCAGCTATTCCTACCGAACGTTTATTCGGTTTCAGTGTAGATATAATGAACGATAAATCAATTGTGAATTCAGTCTGCCCAAATTCAGCAGCTGATTTAGCCGGATTGTGGTACGGCGATGAATTAATAGACATTGATGGAATAGGTGTTGCTAAAAACGTACAGTTTTTATTAGAAAATAGCGCCGAATCAAATATCCGTTTTATCAGAAACAAAATTGAATTCGAAACAACATTGAATAGCAATATAGAACAACCTACCATTCAAAAAGTAGAGATTATTTTTCCAACCCAACCCAATCAATTATTTCTTCAATGGATTGGTCAACGTTTCAAATAAAAAGAACCCTCATATTTGAACGTCTCATTGCCGCCGATTTTCTCAAATTCAACAATGTAAAAATAAGTTCCAGTATTAAAATCAGCGGGATCCCAAAAGCCCAGTAGGTCATTGAATTCTCCCAGCTCTTGACCCCATCGGCTAAATATTTTACAAGAGAAATTCTCAAAAGCTTGAACCACCGTCGTATTCGGATTCAGTAAACGAAAATCATCATTTATCCCGTCTCCGTCTGCCGTTACAATATTTGGATAAATTAATTCTATGGTAGAAATAGCAACGGGAAACACAAAATCTTCACTGCATGCGTCAGTACTTATATTTAAAGTTACAGTTCCTAAAATATCTGATGTATAAGTATAATTCGTGAGTTCAATATTCGTTTGAATATCTGCACTTCCGTCACCTGGATTCCATACGTAGGTTTCATTAGTCCCATTGGATCCCGCATAAAATTCCCACGTAAAGTCATTCCCATCATTGGAATTAATGACACTCGGTGACGCGTTAATACTCTCAACATTAACAGTAAAAGATGCAGAACTACTGCAACCATTGATATCTGTGCCCAGAACTGTATATGTAGTGGTCGAACTCGGAGATACATTTGAGATACTGCCAACATTTAAGTCGGGTTGCCACGTATATCCATTTGCTCCAACCGCTGTCAAATCACTTGATTCTCCCTCACAAAGAAGATTATCTCCTGAAATAGTGACTGTCGGATTAGTTAAAACAGAAACTACAACCTGATCTGAATTAACACATCCATTCGCATCCGTTCCAACAACCGTATAGTTCGTTTGTGTCGATACTGACGCTACAACAGACGCTCCTGCGGTTGTATTCAAACCGGTGGAAGGAGACCATTGGTATGTTATCCCTCCGGTTGCAGTTACACCTGCGGATTGTCCTGGACAGTGCGCCAAGTCCGAACCAGCATTGATAGTTGGTAGGGCATATATCTGCATAGTCTGATTCGCTGAAGATGGGCACTGACCTGCTATTGAATAAATTAAGGTTAAGGTTTCTGGGCCGTTCGGGACAAGCACTCCATTTGCCAAAGATGCGTTCCCATTAACAGTCCATGTTCCTCCAATTGGAGATGCACTCAATGCAGTAGTTGTATTATTGACGCAGATTCCGACTGGATTATTCAACACTATTATTGGTGTTGTGAATACGTCTATCGAACTTGACTCTGTAACTGTGCAAACACCATTAGAATAGGTATATGTTGCCACTGTGGGATTGGACCCTTGCGCTGGAGTATAGACCCCTGATGAACTGATTCCAGTGCCCGACCAAACACCACCAGCAGGTGAGGGATTAAAATTGATCTGCGCATCTGTGTTGCATACAAATGATGGGCAATTCAAATTGAGCACCGGTTCATTCTGAACGATTACTTCCGCAGATGTGGTGCATGTATTCGTTATTTCTGAGTATGAAACAGAATATGTTCCTGAAGCACTTTGATTAAAAACACCGCTTGCATCTGCAACTGAGCCAGACCATACACCGCCCGGAGGAGATGCTGTAAGATATAATACTGTATTTACACAAACGAATAAATTTCCCGTTATCTGAGGAAAAGGAATAATTTCTATCGTTTCTGCTATTGCAGATGTGCAATTCGCTGTGGAATAATTGTATGTAAAATCAGAAATACCAATAGGCAACGCACCTGGATCAATTATACCAGATGAATTAGCAACTCCACCCCACGTTCCTCCTAAAACATTCACTCCAACGGTTAATGGCGCTAAGTTCTGACAGACCATTGAAGGTGCCGTTAAAAATATTTGTGGAAGGGCCTCTGCAAAAATTTCAAAGGATTGAGAACTACCAATACACCCGTTTAAACTCGGTGTGTACAAAATAGTAGCGCTTCCAGCAGTGGCGTTAAATGAAGCAATGTTTCCAATTCCAGTGGCTGCTATGCCTATTCCAGGATTTGAATTACTCCAATTAACTGACGCATTCGGATTAGTTGTAAAATTTATAGCCTGAACTGTGTTCCCCTCGCACAACGAGATATTGCTTAAAGTACCAGAACTTGGGGTTGTGTTAACTGTTATATTGAAATTTATTGGTAAGCCAGAACAGCCATTAAATGTCGGAAGTAATGTTATGTTTCCTAACGAACTCAATCCTTGAGAAGACGAGAGAAAAGGTGAAACATTTCCTACACCAGAACCCGCTAATCCAATTGAAGTATTGGAGTTCGTCCAATTTACAACAGCGTTGGCAGGAGAAACAATAAAGGAAGGTATATTCACAAGGTTACCTGAGCATGCGACAATATTCGAAACTGGAGAAAGAACGGGCAGCGCTGTTATATTAACCGTTGTTGTCGATGAACAAGTTGCAAGACCAGTGGCCGTAACGGTATAAGTTCCCGTCATTAACGCCGTAGTGCCAGTCAGTACAACGTTTTGTCCTGCTGCCGAATAACCATTCGGGCCTGTCCAAGTATAAGCA
>JBIKVX010000119.1:0-6252 GCA_044356625.1 Flavobacteriales bacterium
TAAATGCATTTATTGGTGAAGATGTTTTAGGGATAAGCGGATTTGCGTCTTCGATGGTAAGCTTAACGGGCACCTTAGAAGAACCGAAATTGGAAGGTGATTTAATTCTTAGAAAAGCCGAACTGTATGTTCCCTTTCTTCAAACAAGATATTCCTTTAGTGATAAGGTTCATATTGATCCCGAAATGTTCGCTTTCGATAACATAAAGATTTATGATGAAGATGGCAATCCTGGAATTCTAACAGGACAAGTATTGCACAAGAATTTCAACGATTGGCAATACGATGTTTTGATTGAAATGGACACTCCATTTTTAACCATGAACACCAAAGAAGGGGATAACAGTGATTTTTACGGAAAGGCCTACACAACGGGATTCTTGGACATTTCTGGATACGGTGATCAGACGTTTTTCGATATGACCTTAAAATGTGAAAAAGGAACGGTATTCAACTTGCCCATGAGTTCTTCAGGTGAATTACAATTCGATTCATATATTCAATTTGTTAATCCTTTGGATACAACCACAAAGAAGGATTTGAAAGCAGACTTAAGTGGAATTACCATGAACATGCAGCTTGACGTTACGGAAGATGCGGAATTTCAAATTATTTTCGATGAAGCCGTTGGCGATGTTATGAAGGGAAGGGGGAAAGGTCATTTGTCAATGATTATTAATAACCTCAGCACTTTCAATATGTACGGAATGTTGGAAATTACACAGGGAAGTTATTTATTCACCTTGAAGAATTTATTGAATAAACCCTTCGAGGTAAAACCTGGTGGCACCATTGCCTGGTATGGAGATCCGATGGGAGCAGAGCTCGATATGCAAGCCATATATAAGGCGTCTGCAAGTTTGAACGATATAATTCCGGATCCTACACAAGCAACAGGAAAGCGGGTTCCCATTAATCTTATTATGGGCCTTCAAGGTAAAATGATGAATCCGACTATTGGTTTCGATTTGGAATTACCTCAATCTGATCAACTCACGAAGTCCCGTCTAGCGAGTATTGTAAGTACAGAGCAAGAACGCAATAGGCAAGCGTTTGCATTACTGGTAATGGGAAGATTTATTAGTCCCCCGAATATTACCCAGACAGGTGGAACAGGCGTTGGGTTGGCAAGTAATGGTAGCGAATTAATATCTAGTCAGATTTCAAATTGGCTGAGTCAAATAAGCGATGATTTTGATTTAGGATTTAACTATCGACCAGGAGATAAAATAAGTAATGAGCAAATCGAATTGGCATTGAGCACACAATTATTCAATGATCGTGTTAGTGTAACTGGAAATTTTGGTGTGGCGAGAGGCAGCGCAAATACGGGGCAGACAACGAATTATATTGGTGATGTTCGTGTTGAATACAGTATAACTCAGGATGGTAAAATTCGATTAATGGTCTACAACGAAAGTAATGATCAAAGAATGACTACAACCACCCAGAGTCCTTATACGCAAGGCATAGGAGTCATTTACCAAGAAGAGTTCGACAATTGGAAACAATTGGCTGAAGGGATACAAGAATTATTCAAGCGAAACGCCAATAAATCCTCAGGAGGACAAATCCCGTAGGGACTAATCCACTTTGTGGATACATCCGCTTTGCGGACAAATCCCGAAGGGAATATTTACTTTGCTTTGAACTTCGCAATAGCAGCACGAGTGAAATCACTCAATACAAGTCGTCCTGAAATTCCTGCACGCTCGAACAAAAGTGTATCCCAGTGATCGGTGTTTTTCCAAAAGATTTTCTTCAATTCAGACATGGCTTCTGGATTGCTATTGTTCAGCTTTTCAGCTAGCGTTTGAATAGCAGCATCCATAGCTTCAACGGTATCGAACACTTCTGCGTACAATCCTTTTTCACGCGCCCATTGAGCGCTTTGCCATTCGCTAGCATTGATGGCCAATTGAGACATAGCAGATAATCCAACTTTACGCTCAACGGCTGGTCCAACCACGAACGGACCAATTCCAACCACCAACTCGCTTAGTTTAACTGAAGCTGCAGATGTTGCGAAACAATAATCTACCGATGCGGCAATTCCAACCCCACCGCCAACAGCTTTGTTTTGAACGCGTCCAATAACGAGTTGAGGAATCTTACGAAGTGCATTAATCACCATGGCGAAGCCCGAGAAAAATACATTTCCTTCTTCGGTATTTTGAATGGCTACTAATTCGTCGAAACTAGCTCCTGCGCAAAAAGCTTTTTCTCCTTCACTCTTCAACACAACCACACGAACATCTTCGCGAGTTCCTATTTCTTCAATGGTAGCAGCAAGTTCACGAAGCAATGCTCCAGGAAGTGAATTGCTTTGCGGGTGAAAGAAGGTAATGGTTGCAATTCCGTTTGCATTTTCGACAGATACTTTTCCGTTTTCCATGTTGAAATTTATTGAAACTATATTGAATGAAAAGGGCTGCCGAAGCAGCCCGTAATATTATCCTCTTTTTGCAATGGGCACATAATCGCGAAGATCATGTCCAGTGTAGATTTGACGTGGACGACCGATTGGTTCTCCTTGTTCAATCATTTCTTTCCATTGTGCCACCCAACCTGGTAGACGTCCAAGTGCGAACATTACCGTAAACATTTCAGTTGGAATTCCAATTGCGCGGTAGATGATTCCAGAGTAGAAGTCTACGTTTGGATACAACTTACGCTCAACGAAGTATTCGTCTTTCAATGCCACTTCTTCCAATTGCTTTGCAATGTCAAGAATTGGATCGTGAATGCCTAATTTGTTTAATACATCGTCACACGCTTTCTTAATGATACGTGCACGTGGATCGAAGTTTTTGTACACACGGTGACCAAATCCCATCAAACGGAAAGGGTCATTTTTATCTTTTGCTTTTGCAACCCACTTCGAAACATCTCCACCGTCGTTCTTAATTTTTTCAAGCATTTCAATTACTGCTTGGTTAGCACCACCGTGAAGGGGTCCCCATAGAGCAGCAATTCCAGCAGAGATAGATGAGTACAAGTTACTTTGCGATGAACCAACCATACGAACGGTTGAAGTAGAACAGTTTTGCTCGTGGTCTGCGTGAAGGATTAACAACTTGTTTAAGGCATCCTCAATCACCGGGTCAATTTCGTATTCGAACGTTGGCAACGCAAACATCATGTGCAAGAAGTTCTGCGTATATGAATATGCGTTTCTTGGATATACAATCGGATGTCCACTGCTTACTTTGAAAGCCTGCGCTGCCAAAGTTGGCATCTTAGCCATAAGACGATGAATAGTTAAATCAATGTCTCTGAAGTTATTCGGATTTTGTGATTCTGGGTAGAAGGTAGACATACTCGCGATCATGGAAGACAATACTCCCATTGGATGCGCGTGTGTAGGATACGCTTCGTAGAAACGCTTCATGTCTTCGTGAACCAAAGTGTGGTGACTGATGCTATCTGTGAAGTAGCGTAATTCTTTTTCAGTTGGAAGATCTCCGTATATCAAGAGATAAGAAACTTCTAAGAAAGATCCGTATTCTGCAATCTGCTCAATTGGGTAACCTCGGTACCATAATTTTCCTTCTTCACCATCTAAGAAAGTGATGGCGCTTTTTGTAGCACCAGTATTTTTGTAACCGCTATCTAAAGTTACATAACCAGTAAGGTCACGAAGCTTAGTAATGTCAATAGCTTTTTCGTTCGCAGAGCCTGTAAATACGGGTAGTTCGTATTCTATTCCGTCCAATATTATTTTTGCTGTTTCACCCATTGCAATTGCAGTTTTAAGTGTGCGCAAGATAAACTAGGAATTTTCAATTACAAAGGAAATCCGAAGGATTTATTTGTACTTCGTAATTGGAAAACCGGAGGTTTTATTCCTACTATGTAATGGGAAATCCTATGGATTTATTCCTACTTCGTAATTCCTACTTCGTAATGCCTATTTCATAATGGGAACTACTTTATGCGTAGTTTGTAATTGGAAAACCGTCGGTTTTATTGGGGTTTAGGAGGTTCTTATCGGGAAATGACGAATAAATAGCACATAAGACTTTCTTGAGAAGGGGGTGAATTTTGAATTCTAAATTATTATAAAATGAAAATTCAAGATTTATCGAAAGAGCTGTCTTATGACGTCTTTGATCTCTGTAACGAATTGAAAAATGTTCGAAGAGAATTTGAAGTGAGCAATCAACTGAAAAGATGCAGCACCAGTGTAGCTGCGAATATTGAAGAAGCACAGGGTGCAGAGTCTAAAAAAGATTTTATTCATAAGTTGAGAATCTCTCGAAAGGAATGTTTGGAGAGTATTTATTGGCTTCAATTGGTTAAAGATAAAATTGAAACAAGAGAAGATATTACTCCGCTGATAAATGATTATAAAAAGCTCGGATTCATGATCTGGAGGATCACAGTTAATTCAAAATGAATCAAATCACAACGAAGTTCAAACAACATAGTTCCCACAACGTAGTTCTCACAACGCAGTTCCAACAGCTCAGTTATCTCATTTGGCGAATTACGGTTAATTCAAAATAACACAGTTTCAATTACGAAATAGATATAAAATCTTTGATTTTCCCATTACGCAGTAGGAATAAAACCTAGGTTTTCCAATTATGAAATAGGAATAAAATCTCCGATTTTCCAATTACGTAGTTCCAATAAAACCTTCGGTTTTCAATTATTTTTTCGGAAGAAATTCACTCACCTTCGCAATCCAAGCATCTGGCCCACCGGCCATGTATCCGTTTTGTCCTATAGAAGCGAGGTTAATGCGTCCATCGTCAGTTGGAGCAGGCATTACGAAATGACAAGTGGGGTAACCCTGAACTGCAAACATTTGTTGCAAATTTCTATTTTGATCTTTAATGGCTTGAGGTTGTTCCTTTTTTCTTGGGTAGTCTAGTTCAACTAAAATCACATTGTCTTTCGCCCAATTTGTGAAGGTTTCTGTTCTGAAAACTTCGTTTTGTAAACGAATGCACCATCCGCACCAATCACTTCCAGTAAAGAATAACATAATGGGTTTCTTCGTTTCGTAAGAAAGGGTAATGGCTTTATTTAAATCGGTTTCCCAGGCTTCGCCGGCAGCTTGAGTGATTTGCGCATTAGCAGGTTTAGCAATAGTAGACGGCACGTTTTGACCGCAAGCGTTCAACGTAAGCGATAAAATAAATGCGGAAAGAATTAAACGAAATGACATAGACTTTGTTGAAGTGTTCATAAAGCGAATATAATAAAGTTCGTTCAAAAGAAAAGGGAACGCCAATTATCGTTCCCTTTTATCTTTTACTGATGATTTTTTTTGCTAATTAGTAGTTTCCAGAGTTTCTTCAAATCCGATTCCTTTTGGATTTGGGCCATACTTATTCACCCCTTGAACTCCGGGTGCACATAACAACCAAAATCCGTAAAACGGGATTAGTTGAAACCAACCACTTTTTCCCAAATCGTGACATCTTTTTGCTAATTGAGCAAAAAGAAACCATTTTGCAGGAATCATAAGAATATACATCATCAATAGGCCTAATCCGAACCTGTCAACAACAACAGCAACAATAATAGCGCATGTCATCGTGAAAAGGCAACTTAGCACCAATTCGGTTCTTCTAATTCGGCCTTCAAATGAAAAAGGATTTTGAAACATAGTCTTTTATTATTCGTGTTTAGAACTTGAATTCAAAGTTTAGCGAAGTCCGTGCATCATTTTCAAAAGCCTTTTGCTCAAGAAGAATAACAACACAGATGCAACTCCAGCAAGAATAATAAATACGACAAAGAACTCATACATGTTCTTAATCTCTTGTCCGAAGATGCTTGGTTTTTTCGGATTCAAATCCCAAGTTTCGAAGGCCACATTCATCTTTTCTTTGTTGATCTCATCTGGAGTCATTTTCAAAACGTATGCAGTATTGCCATCTCGACTTACACCAATTGAGAATTTTGTTTTCTCATCTTTAGGGGTGATTTGCTTCAATTTGTGTTCTTCAATTTTAGGAGTTCCTTCCGTCTGAATAGCAACAGAAGTAACCACATCTGTTTCTTCAGCTGCAGTGAAATAATCTACCAGTGGATCTGCTGTCATGTTATGCATGAACTTGTCAACCCCCGTTTTTTCAGGAGCTTCTTTCTTATTGTCAGCTGTAGTTGCAACGGTCCAAAGGCCGGGTTTAGCGTTATTCGCGAAGAAGTTGGTGCCTGCGTCTACCACAATTGTAGAATCGAAGCCGTTGAAGTTCGCTGCGAATTTCGGAGCGCCATATGCCGATTTCTTGTGAA
>JBIKVX010000004.1:0-22047 GCA_044356625.1 Flavobacteriales bacterium
GTTTAATTGCGCATTCGGATTCAAACTTCCAATTTTGAATGCTTCACAGTATCCATTTCCGTCCTTATTCCCAGAAACAGTATAATAGCTCACTCGCGCGCTATCTACTGAATAATTAATATCGAAGGGAACAATGAACTTGAATGAAAATTCACCATTGGTCACACTGGCTTTTCCTCGATAAATAATTTTGTTGAAGGAATAGAATTCTTGGAACTGTCCTTCCTCACCATTCTGATCGTTGTTCTGCGAAATCACCTTAGACTCTTTATCATAAACGGTAGGGTATATAAAACCATTGAACCCGTTCAAAAAATTTCCGTCGCTGTCGGTCACTTTGCCCTTGAACTCGACTTCATCCAAGGCTTTCAGAGTATCTGTGAATGAAGCCAATTCAATGTTGTTGATGTGTGTCGTCTGCACGCTTAATTTCGGATAAACCATGGTTAATGCAGGGTCACCGAGCAGGCTGAAATTAGGCTTACTATCATTTCCAATAGACACCCCGTTCTTCGTAAGCATATTCAATTCCCCCAGTGTTTTAACAGAACCGTTTTCGCTGTGAAGCGCGTGCTCGAAAAACGCTAAATCCATTTCATAATTTTCACCACTGAATACAATACGCGTTGTTGTAAGCATGGCTATAGCTCCACCGTTGGCGTTCATCACCAGGAGCTCTCCAGCCGATTTAAACTCGGGGTCGTCGTAGCGCGCTAATTCGCATGTTGCAGTTAAGAAAACGGGCAATCGATATTTGTTGGTGAATCCCTCAATAGTCGGAAGGTCTAGTATACGCTCGTGGGCCCAACCTTTTTCCCCACCGTGGCCAATATATGTAAGTAACAAGGAACCACTCTGCACGCGCTGCTGAATAGCCTTTTCTCCTTCAACATAACGCTCTCCACCCGGAGTTGATATTTGAGTGAAAGCATCCATGTATAGTTTCGAAATGTCGTATTCGGGATGATTCGTTTTTACAATGTTTGAAAGTGCATTTGCGGAATTTAAATGTACCTGCTCATAAGCGCCCCCACTTCCGTCTTGATCATCGGAAACGAAAGTCACTACATTTCGCCAGTTTCCATAGGGTGAATCTTGAACATCACCCAAGCAATAAGCTCCACCACTGCTTGAAGTGTTGTCGGCGAGATAAGCTTTTATTTTCCCAAGGTAGCCATAGGCTTCATCAAGAGAGGCTGCTGGAATTCTTCCAACCCCACAATCTAAAAGACCAGTAGCATTTCCGTCTTCTAGTGGAGAAACCATTACGAAGTAATCATCGCTTACATAACTGCTTGTTGGTGAAAGTGAGTTGTTAGATTCGAAGACCATAACATTTGTTCCTTCTTGGTTAACAAGACCTTTGTTGCGGGAATAATCACCATCACCTAAAATGAGCAAATTCTTAGGAGCACGCTTACCACCATTCGCTCGGTCATATTGCATTTTTACTAGCTGCCTGAAGGCCATGGCATCTGGATTTCCACTCGAAAATTCATTGAAAATTTGAAGAGGCGTCGCAACTTGAACGGATTGCCCTTGCGCTTTGTGAATGGCCGCAATCTCTTCCGCAACAGGCATAAGAATAGGTGAGCTAATAATAATTAACTCAGTGCTTGCCCACCCATGGATATCTTGGTTTTCAACTTTTCCAATTGCCGTTGGCGAATTAAAGCTAGATGCAAACGCTATGAATTCCTTCAACTTATCAGTTGCTGAAGTCCATGTTGAAAGCGAACCGCTAGCCGCAAGTGTCACACGGACAGGCGAGGTGAAATTTGTGATGTCCCAAATTTCATTCACAGCATACGATTGCTCTGAAATTTGAAACTCAGTAATGTTGCCCATCCCAACAGAAGTCGTGTCGCGAAAACGCATTTGAGTGCCTTGCATCTTCAATTGCTGAGTGGCGTTCATACATATGTAGTCGAGCCAACCTTTCGCATCGGAATTGCCTTTATTAAAGCCAACTGAAACATTGAAATTTCCATTGGTTGGAAGGAAAGAAGTGTTAATTCTTCCAGTGCGCGCAACCTGCGAAGTAGGAGAGTCTGTGACGTTTCCGATGGAAATGGAATTCACATTTCCTTGAACTGTTGTTGTAAAGATTGAACTCCCTCCTATTGTACGTGCAATGGAATTGAAATCCATACTAGCGGGCTCAGTAGTTTTTACATTGGGAAAACTAAACGTGTAAGATCCTGAAAGCACAGCGTCATACAAATCGCCATAAAATTCTCGCCCAGATTTTGCGGGGCTGTACTGATCGGTTTCAACATATAAAAAATCTTGAAATGAATCTGAAATTCTATTGGCAACGGAAGTGTTGTTTTCTGTTGAAATACGAAGAGGCTCAGTGTCGTTTATTTTAATGAAATAATAGGAAGAGTCACTGTAATAATGCTTGTTGTGAAACCAACGTTTTCTTCCAATTCCAGCGTCTTGCGCCAGCGTCCAGGTATCGGGTCCTTTTCCATAAAAAAGAATATAATCATTTGAGTTGAAAACACCGTCAGATTCTCCTTGAATATGAATAGCATTTTTCACCAAATCGTCTGCTTTACCTGCGAAGTTTTTTTCGGGAAGAAGTGCGCCACCATTTCCATAGATATTGATTGAATTCGGATCTAATCCGGAAACAGAAATACCCAAAGACTCTAAAAAGCTTCTGTCAATTTTATAAACACCGTCTTTCGCAATCGCAATTTTGTAAATATCTCCTTCAGACAAAACGCTGTGAGCAGCATAAGTGTAGTTGTTTTTTTTTATTTCATACAAAGTGGTATTTGCAAGAACTTCAAAAGATGTAAGTCTTTCTAATCTGCCATTTATTTTTCGAAATGGAAATACGGTAACGACTTGATTGTTTTTTTCGTCGGATTGCACCGATTCAATTTCAACTCGAAATTCGTTACCGATTGATTGAAGTTGATCCTTGTCGAAATAAGACGAGCTTATTTCTAAAGTTGAAATATTTGAAAGGAACGGCTGATAGAATTTTTCATTAGCCGAAGAGGTCGCACGAAAAGCAAAAAAAGGCAGAGTGAAATTGTCGGAATTCACAAGAGCTGAGCACAAATCTCCAACTACAGAGAAATTGGTCCTGTTTCGCTCAACGTCAATCCATTCTATTTTTTGCTCGGGCACAATAATCACTTGAGCCGATGTGTTTACTGCGTAAATAGCTGATAAACAAATAAATAATAACTTAATCGTTCGCATTTAATCTTCTAATGTTTTGCTTCGAGGCCTGCCAATAACCAAAGATATTCCGATTTATTGTTTAGGCCTCATGTAATTTGAAAGCAAAAATGTTGTATAATTGCTATTCAAATCGAATATTTTTTACAAACTTTCGAATGAAGATTGCGATGAAATTAAAATTTTTAGGGTTCATGATCTGTGTAATGGGTATAACTAATGTTATGGCCCAAGATCCCGAGTTCACACAGTTTTACTCAAACCCACTTTACTTGAATCCTGCATTTGCAGGGACTTCTAAGTGTCCACGTTTTGTAATGAACTACAGAAACCAATGGCCATCATTAACCGGCGCATACGTTACAACGTGTGCAAGTTATGATCAGCACGTTGAGACTGTTTCAGGTGGTTTAGGCATTATGGTCATGAATGACCGTGCCGCTCAAAACACGCTGAACACTACAACTGTGAGTGGAATTTATTCTTACCAGCAAGCAATTAATCGGAAATTCAGCATAAAAGCAGGTTTCCAAGCTTCCTATTTCCAAAAGTCCTTAGATTGGAGTAAGCTGACATTTGGAGATATGATTGATCCTCGCAAGGGATTCATTTATGAAACGAACGATATCCCTCGCGGTGGAAGTGTAAAGAACATTGACTTTTCTGCAGGAGTGCTCGGTTTTAGCCAAACATTTTATGGAGGTTTTGCAGTTCATCACTTAAACGAGCCAAACGAAAGTTTGATTGTAGGGACTTCACGTCTTCCAATGAAATACACTGTTCACGCTGGAGCTGTTATCCCAATTAAACAGAAATACAAGGACTCAAGCACGCTTTCTCCTAACATTTTATATCGTCGCCAAGGTGAATTCCAACAGTTAAACCTGGGGATGTATGTTACAAAAGGACCGATTGTGGCCGGAGTTTGGTTCCGTGGGTTATTATTTGGTCAGCGTTACAGCGATAGCTTCATCGCAACTTTAGGACTGCAAAACGATAACATTCGCGTTGGATATAGTTATGATATTACCGTAAGTGCGTTAACACCAGCAACAGGTGGCTCTCACGAGGTGTCTTTAGGAATTAATTTCGACTGCCGCCCAAGAAAAGTTAAGATTAGGACAATAGCTTGCCCTTCTTTCTAGTTATATAAGAAACCCAACAGTTGTTCATAAAATAGGAAATCATGAAAAACTTCAAATTAACATTAACATCTCTTGCCCTTGGCGGAATGGTTGTGCTTAACTCTTGCGAAGAGAATAAATCTACCGCAACGGGTTGGGATTACAACAAATCAAATAATGGTGGCTACGAGAGAGTCGAATACGCAGGACAAGAAACGGGTCCTGGTCTTGTTTTCGTTGAAGGTGGTCGCTTTTCAATGGGACGTGCAGAAGACGATGTGAATTATTCTTGGGATAATTTGCAAACACCCGTTACAGTAAGTTCGTTTTATATGGATGAAACTGAGGTAACCAATCAACATTGGTTAGATTATATGCGTTGGTTAACTATTGTTTATCACGACACATATCCAGAGTTAGTAGGAAGAGCTTTACCTGATACAAACTGCTGGAGAAAGTTAGACGAAGACATGGAGAAATATGTCGAGTTGTATTTACGCCATCCTGCTTACCAAGATTATCCTGTTGTTGGAGTAAGTTGGTTGCAAGCCTCGGATTATTGTTCTTGGAGAACAGATCGCGTGAACGAACAGATTCTGGTGCGCGAGGGTATAATTATTCACACCCCAGACCAATTAGACGATAATCATTTTACCACAGAAACTTATTTTAACGGGCAGTATGATCCGCAATACCCGGAGAAAGAGGATGGTGGAATTACCAATATTATTCAAGATGGTGGTATTATTTCTAAAAAGAATGAAGCCAATTTCCATAGAGTGAGAATGGAAGATGGTGTTTTATTGCCGCGTTACAGACTCCCAACTGAAGCAGAATGGGAATATGCAGCGATGGCACTAATAGGTAATTCTTACCAAGAGTTAATAGCTGATCGTAAGACTTATCCTTGGAATGGCCACTATGTGCGAAACGGAGAAGATGATTACGTAGGTTCAATGCGCGCTAACTTCATGAGAGGTGCTGGTGACGCAATGGGTGTGGCTGGATATTTAAATGACAATGCTGATATAACTGCCCCAGTTTACCAGTACCCACCAAACGATTTTGGTTTATACAACATGGCCGGTAACGTTTCAGAATGGGTAGCAGATGTTTACAGACCGCTTACTGAAGAAGATCGCTCAGAGTTTAGACCATTCAGAGGAAATGTTTACAAAACAAAAGTTGTTGACACCCAGGGTGTAGCCGTAAGCAAACTAACCTATGATGTCTTTGATCTTCCTGAGGTTAAGAAATATCTTTCAAGTTTGCAAGATCAAACTTTGGTGACAAGAGCTAAATTTGGCACGAAAGATATAGCGCTAATTGATCAGTGCTTGGTTGATGTAGATGCTGCAATTGTTAAGTTCGGAGATAAAGATGAGCCCGGAGCAATGGACATCATGGCCAACAATGTAATTGGAAAGATTAGAAGTTCTGATGCTGACATTGCTTATACGATTTTAGATAATTTGGAGAATTTTATTGTAGCTAGTCCTGGTAGAGCAAAAATGAGAGATGTAACTCTTGAGGAAAATATTAATAGAACCAATTACCGTAAAGCGGACAATATTGATTACCAAGATGGAGATTTCCTAAGCAGTACGAAATATGATGATGCTACTTGGGAAGATCGTTCCGATAGAATGTATGATTATGGTAAGACAACGTTAATCAACAATCGATCTCGTGTATACAAGGGTGGAAGTTGGGAGGATCGCGTGTATTACAACATTCCAAGTACACGACGATTCCTAGACGAAAGAAAATCGAGTCGTTCTATTGGTTTCCGCTGTGCGATGGATCGTGTAGGTTCACCTTCAGGAATAGGATCAAAAGGAATCGAATAGCCTTTTAGAAAATAGTAACATTACACCCCGCATTAGCGGGGTGTTTTATTTTAGCATCATGATTGAACTCATTTTTAAAAAATTTCTGGATGTCCGCAGCGTAACTACCGATACGCGGAACGTTAGACTTAATGATATTTTCTTCGCTCTGAAAGGAGATAATTTTAACGGGAATAATTTTGCCCAACAGGCCATTGATGCAGGTGCTGCATTAGTAGTGGTTGATGAAGAAGTGAATGTTTCTTCAGATAGAATCGTTCGTGTAGAAAATAGCTTAGCTGCCCTTCAGGAATTGGCAAAACGCTACCGCCAAACTTTTTCATTTCCAGTTATTGGAATAACCGGAAGCAATGGAAAGACGACCACTAAAGAGCTCATGCGTGAAGTCTTAAGCATGAAATACAAGACTTTCGCAACACATGGAAATCTGAATAATCATATAGGTGTACCTCTATCACTGCTTTCAGTGCCGGCAGATTGTGAAATAGCCATTATTGAAATGGGGGCTAATCACCAAAAGGAGATTGCTTCTTACTGTGAATATGCAATGCCCAACTACGGGGTCATTACAAACATTGGCAAAGCCCATTTAGAGGGTTTCGGTGGGGTAGAAGGTATTATTAAAGGAAAAGGTGAACTATTCGATTATGTTACTTCCCACGGTGGAATGTGTTTAGTGAATACTGAATTGGTTCATCTCGACACCATGGCGGAATCCATTCAACATAAAAAATATGGATTCAAAACAGGTGGATTTCATCTGCAGACGGTAGCTGAACATCCGACCCTTTCTTTTGAGTTTAGCACTCCTTCCGACGACAATTCTTGCGCGTGTCACGCTCAAATGGCAGGAACTTACAACTTGTTTAACATGGCTACAGCCATTGCAGTTGGATATGAGTTCGGAGTTTCTTCCGAGCAGATGTGCGAAGCAATTGCATCTTATACCCCAGAGAATAACCGCAGTCAGTGGTGGGATTCTGGTAAGAATAAAGTTATTCTCGACGCCTACAACGCCAATCCAAGTAGCATGGAAGCGGCCTTGTTGAATCTTTCAAAAATGGAAAACACGTTTTTCATCATTGGAGATATGTTCGAATTGGGCGAATACGCAGAGGCAGAGCACAGAAAGATTCTGGAGCTCACAAAAGAACTTGGGCTTCAAGGAATTTTTATTGGGAAGGCCTTTCAAACAGTAGGCGCCACAGAACTTTTGAATGCTCAGAATGCCTTGGAATATTTAGGGTTGAATGAAGTTAAGGACAAAATAGTTTTGTTGAAAGGTTCGCGCGGAATGCGTTTGGAACAATTGAAGGAAGTAATTTAATGGTTGTATTTTCGTAAAAAATTAAATGATGAATTTTGTAGAGGAGTTGCAATGGAGAGGAATGTTACACACGAGCATTCCAGAGACTGAGGCGCACTTGAATGCGCAGATGCGCAAAGCATATATCGGATTCGATCCAACGGCTAGCTCTTTGGGTGTGGGGAATATGGTTCAAATTATGACCCTTCTTCATTTTCAACAATGTGGACACAAGCCTGTAGCGCTTATAGGTGGCGCAACTGGAATGGTAGGTGATCCAAGCGGAAAGTCAGCGGAAAGAAATTTGTTGGGTGAAGAGGAATTGCGCTACAACCAAGAATGTCAGCAAAAACAATTAGAGCGTTTCCTAGATTTTAATTGCGGAGATCGTTCTGCTGAAATCGTAAACAACTACGACTGGTTTAAAGAAATGGGATTCTTGGAATTCATTCGCGATGTTGGAAAGCGCTTAACCGTGAATTACATGATGGCGAAAGATTCGGTGAAAAACCGAATCAGCGGAGAGGATCGCGAGGGCATGAGTTTCACCGAATTTACCTACCAACTTATTCAAGGGTACGACTTTTATTATTTGTGGAAGAATCATGGGATTACCATGCAAATGGGCGGTTCAGACCAATGGGGAAACATTACCACTGGAACAGAATTGATTCGTAGAATAGACGGAGGAAGTGCTTTTGCTTTGACCACTCCGCTCATTAAAAAGGCCGATGGAACGAAATTCGGGAAAACGGAAAGTGGAAATGTGTGGCTCGATGCTGCACGCACTTCACCCTATAAATTTTATCAGTTTTGGTTGAATGCTAGCGATGAGGACGCGAAGAATTTCATCCGCATTTTTACCTTGAAAGGAAAAGAAGAGATTGAAGGATTGGAAGCGCAGCATGCGCTAGACCCGGGTCTGCGTGCGCTTCAGAAGGCTTTGGCCGAAGATATTACGACACGCGTTCATAGCACTTCAGATACCGCTCAGGCCGTTCAGGCTTCAGGGATTTTATTCTCGAAAGACAGCACATTCGATTCTCTTCCAAAAGAAATGTTACTTGATATTTTTGAAGGAGTTCCGCAAGGCACCGTGAATAAAACTGAAATAGAGGCAGGTGCAGATGTCATTGATGTTCTTGTTAATTCCGGATTCCTTCCTTCTAAAGGCGAAGCCAGACGAGCGTTGCAAGAGAATAGCATTGCAGTAAACAAACAAAAAGTAACACCTGAAACGAAAATTGACGCGAGTCATTTAATTCACGGTGAATTGATTATTCTTCAACGCGGAAAGAAGAATTATTTCCTGTTGAAATGTATATAAAATAAGCAGGGGTTCCCTTTGGAACCCCCTGCTTATTTTGTTTAGGAAATCATGTCACCAAATTGTCCTGCCCAACACATTTCAATTCGGATAAGAAGTTTTACACTTCATAATCAAAGACGAAGAAGAATTTAAATGGTTGCCTAGGATTCTGAAAAAAGTAAATTACATCCTCGAATCTCGGCGTGATTCATTCTTCCGAGGATTTCGAACGTTCCGTTTTCGTGCACAATGCCAACATCTTCAGTTGCAATGAAGGAACAGGAATTCTGATTGGCTAGGTCTATAATGTTAAGCGCGCCGCGCTTTCCAGCAGGGAGCAAAGACAAGGGGTCTTGAAGATCGCGACACACCACTTTCATCCAAGGTGGGCACTCAAAAATTCCACTTCCCTTTGAATAGGCCTGAGAAAAAAGTTCAGTCATACCATATTCACTGTGAATTTCTGTGAGCTGAAAGGCCTTGCATAAAACGGCATGAAGTTCTATTCGTGTAAGTTCTTCCCTGCGACCTTTCATGCCACCTGTTTCCATAATTGTGGTGTGTTTTAGAGGCATTGGAAATTGTTCTGAAAAATCGAGAAGTGCGAAAGAGACACCGATTAAGAGTGTTTTTATTTTATTCTTTTCATTTTCGACGAGCTGATTTTTTAATGCTGTAAAATCGTTCAGGAAAAATCCGGAAGTGCTGTGAGCTTCTGGTAACAGGGCATTCACCATGTATACCAATGAGGAATTGTTTCGTTCTAAATACGAAGGAAGCAGGGCTAAAATGCTCACCTCTTCGAGAGGAACTTCCAAATATATTTTAAAGGTGGGTAAGAATGATTGCTCGTAAAGCAACAGGTCATTTACTAAGTGCTGACTGCGATTTCCGCCTGTGCCGCTACTTTCGAAGGTGTGGACAATAGGTTGGTCTTGACATACGCGATGTGTTTTGAAAAACGAAATAGGTAAAAACGGAATTTCTCTCCAAGATGAAATTGAATTTAAATCCTTTCCAAGGGCCTTGAAAAACGCATTGTAAACGGAAGAATTACTAAGTTGCTTCTGAAAAGTCGCTAGCGCTTGTGTGTTAAAATTTTCGGAAGTTGTTTGTGTAAAATCTATTTTGTTCATCGCTGAAATGCCTTTCGTTCTATATCTTTACAAAGATGCGAAAGATTGGGACACCCCTTTTTATTTTCCTAGCACTACTTGTAACCAGTTGCTTGAAGGTCGAGACTTATCCAGATGAGCCGACCGTTGAGGCTGTGCGAATGACGGTGAGCAGTGATAGCGCATTTTTAGAGGTCGATTTTATTGACGGAGATGGAAATGTAGGACTCGGTCAGTCGGACACTGCAGGTGTTTTCGGAGCATGCGATACCCGTTACAATTTGTTTTGTGTTTACGAGGAATTGCGCAATGGCACTTGGATGCAAATAAGTGAAGAGCCGTGTTTAAATCCCAATGCAGTTCCATTCTATTACCGTGTTCCATGGGCTACCCCTCCAGGGCAAAACAAAACACAAAAGGGCACAATTACCGTTCAGATGTATCCCGGATATTACTTGGCTAGCGGCTTCGATACTTGCAGATTCGCAGTGCGTATCTGCGATCGTGATTTGAATTTTTCAAATACTGTTTTTTCACCAATTTATATTAAACCCTAATAAAGATAAGCATGTACGGCATTGTTAACAGAGCCATCGAAGAGTTAATCGTGGAAAAGTTTGGCGCAGAGAAGTGGGAGGAGGTTAAAGACAAAGCAGGTTTTAAATCGGAAGGTTTTATGACCTTGAAGCCTTATGCAGATGAGCTCACATTTCAGCTGGTGGCAGCGGCTAGTGAAATATTGAATATTCCTGCGGATGCTCTATTAGAAGCATTTGGAGAATATTGGATTTTATATACAGCAGAAAGAGGATATGGTGAGATGCTAAACCTAGCTGGTGATAGTCTTCCTGCATTTTTAAAGAATTTGAATATGCTTCATGGAAGGGTGAGTAATCTCATGCCAGAGCTCGCACCGCCGCAATTCGAATGTATAAATGAACAAGAGAATTCCATAGATTTAATTTATCGCAGTCACAGAAACGGAATGGTGCCCATGCTTCTGGGATTAATCAAGGGACTCGGGAAGAGGTTTGGAAAAGAAGTCGTAATTCAGCAAGTAGAAAATAACATTTCGGATGAGTCTGCTGTAATTTTTCATTTGACATGGTCTTAGGTTCTTTAAATCACATTCTTGACCGCACTGCACCTTTATATTTTAAAGTCAATGTAAACGGAGAAGTGATCTATATTTCGAGCCTGTTTTTAAAAGCTTTTGGGAAAGATTTTACCGGTCAGCAGGTTGAGAATTTATTCGCGATGTCACAGCCATTTGGGCAAATAGCGTCGAAATTACACAGTGAAAAATCGTCTTTAGAGGAGTTGGTTTTTTTAAGTGCTATTGATAAAAAACAAAAGTACAAAGCGGGCATTCATTTGGTAGAAAACGATTTCTTTTTTACCTGTAACCCAATAATCAATTCGAGTTTTTTAATCAAGGATTATAATTTAACAATCAATGATTTTCCCATACATGATACCATGTACGAATTTGTTTTCGCGCAAAGTGCAAATCAAGCTGCGCTGCGCGATATAACGAATTTATACGAAAAGGTAGAGCACCGCAATGAGGAACTGCTGAACAAAAACAAGGAGCTGACATTCCTTTTGGGTGAGGTGCATCACCGGGTTAAAAATAATTTGGCTTTCATTTCGAGTTTAATAGAAATTGAGAGCACGCATTCTGCTTTAAGTGAGGTTAAAGAGACTTTAGGAGGAATTCAATCTCGAATTAAGTCCATCGCCTTGATACACGAGAGTATGTACAAGAGCGATTTGTATTCTGAACTCTCAATCAAAACGTATTTTTCTGATTTGATAAATATCTTGTTGGAGTTTTATAATCTAAAAGGAAAGATTGAATTAGATATTCAAATAGAAGATATTTTATTTAAAGGAGAAAAGATTGTTCCTCTCTCAATGCTTCTACATGAGCTACTAACGAACGCGATTAAACATACTCTCGGTCAAGCGGAAAGACCAAAACTTTCTATTTCAGTTGTTAAACAAAATTCGGATGTGATTTTTTCATTGTGTGACCACTCTAACCGTAATGTTGAAATTTTCCCGAAAATGGGTTTTCAACTCATAGAAATTTTTGTTTCTCAATTGAAGGGAAAAAAAGAAACCCATTTAGAAAATGGGTTTCAAACTGTAATTACTTTTCCTTATTAAGAAATTCTGCTTTTTAATTCGTGATCAATTGCATCTAAGAAATCTTCCGTAGTCAAATAATGCTCCTCGCGTGTGTCACTACCGTGAATGCAAACTGCAAGATCCTTTGTCATTTTTCCACTTTGAACCAGATCAACACAAACTGTTTCTAGTGTCTGTGCAAATGTGATCAACTCTTGGTTGTTGTCTAATTTTCCGCGGAAAGCAAGACCTTGTGTCCATGCGAAAATCGAAGCAATTGGATTAGTAGAAGTCTTCTTTCCTTGTTGGTGCTGACGGTAGTGACGAGTCACTGTTCCGTGAGCAGCTTCCGCTTCCATAGTCATTCCATCAGGAGTGATTAAGGCCGAAGTCATAAGTCCTAAAGAACCGAATCCTTGTGCTACGATATCGCTTTGAACATCGCCGTCGTAGTTCTTACATGCCCATACAAATCCGCCATCGCTTTTCAAACAATAAGCAACCATGTCATCGATTAAACGGTGTTCATAGGTGATACCCATTTCAGCGAATTTTGATTTGAATTCATTCTGATAAACTTCTTCAAAGATGTCTTTGAAGCGTCCGTCGTAGTGCTTTAAGATGGTGTTCTTCGAAGAAAAATATAAATTCCAATTGCGCATAATGGCTTGGTTGAAGCAACTGCGAGCGAAACCATAGATGCTTTCGTCTGTGTTGTACATGGCCATTGCTACGCCGTCGCCATCGAAGTTAAAGACTTCCCAAGACTTTGTTTCACCGCCGTCTTCTGGGGTGTAGGTCATGGTTAATTTCCCTTTTCCTTTGATTACAGTATCTGTTGCACGGTATTGATCTCCGAAGGCGTGGCGACCAATGTTAATCGGCTTCGTCCAACCGGGTACCAACTTAGGAATGTTATTGCAAATGATTGGCTCACGGAATACAGTTCCACCTATGATGTTGCGAATGGTTCCATTCGGCGACTTCCACATTTTCTTCAACCCAAATTCTTGAACACGCGCTTCATCAGGAGTAATTGTTGCACACTTTACAGCCACGTTGTATTTCAATGTAGCTTCTGCAGACTCAACAGTCACGCGGTCTTCCGTAGCATCACGATTCTCCATTCCTAAATCGAAATATTTAATATCAAGTTCTACGTATGGAAGAATTAATTTGTCTTTGATGTATTTCCAAATGATGCGAGTCATTTCATCGCCATCCATTTCAACAATAGGATTGGCTACTTTTATTTTATTCATGTCTTGATTGATTAGGGTACAAAAATAAATCGGGAGCTGCTAATTAAAGCGAGCTCCCGATGTTTTTTCAGTTTTTATTTAAAAACTTAAATTTGCTCGCGCTTCGAGAAGAAGAATGATGCTTCATCTGCTGCATTCTCGTTGCTGTCAGAACCGTGAACGGCGTTAGCAGCGATGCTTGTGGCAAACATGCGGCGGATAGTTCCTTCGTCTGCTTTTGTAGGATCAGTAGCACCAATAAGTGTTCTGAAGCTTTCAACTGCGTTATCTTTTTCAAGTATAGCTGCCACTACAGGGCCACTAGACATGTATTCTACTAATTCTCCAAAGAAAGAACGCTCTTTATGAACCTCGTAAAAACGAGAAGCATCTTCTTTAGTAAGTTGAGTCAATTTCATTGCGCGAATTGTAAATCCAGCTTCAATGATTTTGTCAATGATTTTTCCTGTGTTGCCAGCTGCAGTTGCATCTGGCTTAATCATCGTAAATGTGCGATATCCTGACATAATTAATATTTTGGAATGCAAAAATACAACATTCCCTGTCTAAATTCGCTGAAAATTATTTCAAATGAATGCAAGCTTGAACTCGGCCAAAGCCATGAAATTGGAAGACAATTACGGAGCTCATAACTACCATCCGATTCCGGTTGTTATTGCGAAGGGTAAAGGCGTTAGGGTTTGGGATTTGGAAGGGAAGGAATATTTCGATTTTCTTTCGGCCTATTCTGCAGTGAATCAAGGGCATTGTCATCCGAAAATTATTCAAGCGTTGAAAGATCAAGCCGAGAAAGTGACACTTACTTCTCGTGCGTTTTATAACAGTGAATTGGGGACGTATGAAAAGTTCATTACTGAATACTTCGGTTATGAAAAAGTTCTTCCAATGAACACGGGTGTTGAAGGCGGTGAAACCGCTGTGAAATTAGCGCGCAAGTGGGGTTACAAAGTAAAGGGCATTGCAGACAACCAAGCCAAAGTAGTATTTGTTGAAGGAAATTTTTGGGGAAGAACACTCGCTGCAATTTCAACTTCTCAGGATCCGAGCAGTTATGCCGGTTTTGGACCATATATGCCTGGCTTCTTGTCTATTCCATACAATGATTTGAACGCATTGGAAGCGTGTTTGTCGAGCGATTCGAACATTGCTGGATTTATGTTCGAACCTATTCAAGGGGAAGCAGGCGTTGTAGTTCCACATGAAGGATATTTGGCAGGTGTTCGTGCGTTGTGCACGAAGTACAATGTATTAATGATTGCCGATGAGGTTCAAACCGGATTGGCACGCACAGGAAAGATGTTGGCTTGCGATCACGAAAATGTGAAGCCAGATATTTTGGTTTTAGGAAAAGCGCTTTCAGGAGGAGTTCTTCCGGTAAGTGCGGTTCTTTCAAGCAATGAAATTATGCTTACGATTAAGCCAGGTGAGCACGGTAGCACCTATGGCGGAAATCCTTTGGCATGTGCTGTTGCAACGGCCGCGTTGGAAGTTCTTCGCGACGAGAGAATGGCAGAAAATTCAGAGCGCTTAGGAGAATTATTCAGAAGCGAAATGAGAAAACTTCAGAGTGAAGTTTCGTTGGTTACGCTTGTTCGTGGAAAAGGATTGTTGAATGCTGTTGTGATTGATGATCACGAGGAAAGTGAAGCTGCTTGGAACATCTGCGTAGACCTTGCGAAAAACGGATTACTTGCAAAGCCTACTCACGGAAATATTATTCGTTTCGCTCCACCATTGTGTATCACTGAAGCTGAGATTATGCAATGTGTTGAAATAATTTCAAACGTCATTAAAGCTCACGCGAAGAAGTAAGACGAAGGGTTTATAACCACCCCTTAGATTTCATCCAATCATCGTTGAACATTTTGCCTAAGTAACGAGTGCCGTGGTCGTGGAAAATAACTACCACAACATCTCCTTCTTTGAATCTATCTTTCATTTGAATGACGCCCGCCATAGCAGAACCCGCGCTGTTTCCGGCAAATATCCCTTCTTCTTTGGCAATCTTACGTGTGTAAATTGCAGCGTCTTTGTCGGTTACTTTTTCGAAATGATCAATTAAGTTGAAGTCGACATTTTCAGGAAGGAAATCTTCACCAATTCCTTCGGTTACATAGGTGTAAATTTCATCCTTACTGTAGCTTCCGGTTTCTTTGTATTGTTTGAAGATTGAACCGTACGTATCAATTCCAAGTACTTGAATATTCGGATTTTTTTCTTTCAAGAAACGCGCAGTTCCAGAAATGGTTCCTCCTGTTCCAACACCTACAACCAAGTGTGTAATCTTTCCGTCTGTCTGGTCCCAAATTTCTGGACCCGTTGATTCGTAGTGGGCTTGCGCATTGCTTGGATTGTCGTACTGATTCGGCTTCCAAGAATTTGGAGTTTCTTTTTCGAGACGAGAAGAGACACTGTAGTATGAGCGAGGGTCTTCCGGATCTACATCGGTCGGACAAACAATAACTTCTGCACCTAACGCACGAAGCGCATCGAACTTTTCTTTACTCTGCTTATCGGTACTTGTGAAAATACACTTGTATCCTTTCATGATAGCGGCAATGGCTAATCCCATTCCAGTGTTTCCTGAAGTTCCTTCGATTATGGTTCCGCCCGGTTTTAATCTTCCGTCTTTTTCTGCATCTTCAATCATTTTCAGCGCCATGCGATCTTTGATGGAATTACCAGGGTTGAAGGTTTCAACTTTGGCCAAGACCAAAGCAGGAATGTCTTTTACAATGGTGTTTAATTTCACCATAGGCGTGTTGCCAATGGTTCCAAGAATATTTTCGTGATACTTCATAATGCGAAGGTAAGGTTACGTGATTTAATTTTTCCGAATCGACTCAGCTGGTCGAAAAGTAGAAACGTAAAGCGAAGGAAGTATCATGGCTAATACGCAGACACAAAGTGTAAGCCCATTCAAAACAATAATTTCCATAGGGTTCATGAGAATGGGAATCTCAGAAACGTAATAATTGGCGGGGTCAAGTTTAAATATGCCTGTGTATTTCTGCAGCAAGGCAATGCCAATACCCAGAATGTTTCCAATGAGAACTCCCTTCCCAATGATATGCGCAGCATGCCATAAGAACACACGAAGCAAAATCGGATTCGGTAACCCCATGGATTTTAATGTTCCAATAAACGATTGTCTTTCCAAAATAAGAATGAGTAACGCCGAGGTCATGTTTACAATGGAAAGCACTACCATGAGAACCACAATGATTATAACGTTGACGTCTAACATTTCCAACCAAGCGAAAATTTCGGGGTTGCGATCAGTGAGAGGAATGACAAACAAATCATACGGAACGGCTTCCCACAGCGGTTCGCGCACGCGCTCAAGCGCTTCGAAATTTTCAACCTGAACTTCATAGCCACCAATGTAATTCACTTCACTACCGCGTAGGTTCGTGTAGGTCCATCGCGGAGTTACAAATTCATTCTCACCGTGAGGAGGGAATTTTAAGTGAACGAATGTGGTGTCTGAAATTTGGTAAGGTGCAGAAGTAATTAAACCGAATGTGGTGTCGCGCATTTCCAGATAATAGATAGGGTCCTTGGCCGATTTTCCGTCTAGCCAATGCTGTTCGAATTCTCCATTGTTACCGAATCCAACAGGAGAGATAAACGTAAGCAGGGGAACTGACGCAGTGTCAACGACGATTTGTCCCTGAAGCCCCCACCCCCCGAACTGCTGAAGGTAGGCAAGATGAACGAAAATAAATTTTTCATCGTACTCTTCCAATTCTGTTTTGTATGTTCCAACCAAAGTGAAATTCTGCTGCTGAATATCGTCTTCCGAGTTCACGATATACAAACTCATCTTTTGTCCCAACTGAAGCTTTAAACGATTGGCGATATAATCTGACAAGACAATTTCAGCAACAGGCAGCGTGTCGGCGCTGTATTTCAATTGCATAACTCTTCCTTGAGTTAAAACGCTATGTAAAAAAGTGGTGTCGTATTGTTCTTCAATTCCTTTTGCCACAACTCCAGAGAGGCCACTTTTCGTTTCAACAATGGCGGGTTTTTGGGCATAAATACTGACGTTTTTAATGCCTGGAATTTTCTTCAAATCGGCTATTAAGTTTTTGTCATAAAGCAATGGCACTGATTCTTGCGCAGCATTGTCTTCGTTGGAAACGACTTGAAAATGACCGCCGAATCCAATTACTTTTTGCCTTACTTCAGATTGAAATCCTTTTACCACCGCCAATGCCAGTATCATAAGCGCAATTCCTATTGCTACGCCCCACATAGCAATGCGAACGATAGGCTTCGATATACGCCCGTTGTCTCGAGCGCGAAGCATGCGAAAAGCCAAGAAAGATGCTAGCTTAAAAGATTTCATTGCGGCTCAAAGTTAGGACTTCGACATTGGAAAGTTACTAACTTCATTTATTTCGGTTCAATTTTAGTTAAGAATGAACAAAATTTGTGTGCTCATGAAACACGGTAATATTCATTTGGTTTTAAGTTTTCTTTTTGCGCTCATCGTTTATTCAACGTTTGCGCAATCTTCGGGTGCATCTAACACCGAGGTTTATTTTGGTAAACTTAAAGACAAACGTGTTGCTGTTGTTGCTAATCCGACAAGTGTTGTGGGAAACAGACACCTCGTAGATACACTTATTGCTAGTGGAATACATGTTGTGAAAATATTTGCTCCTGAGCACGGTTTTAGGGGCGAAGCTGGAAACGGAGATCACGTGGGTAATGGCTTCGACAAAAAAACAAAACTCCCTATTTTTTCTTTGTATGGAAAGCAAACCAGGCCCACAACTGAAATGCTTTCCAATGTAGATGTCATCGTTTTCGATATTCAGGATGTGGGTGTAAGATTCTATACTTTTTTAGCAACTATGCAAGAGGTTATGGAAGCTGCAGTCATAAACAAAAAGACAGTGGTTGTCTTAGACCGGCCAAATCCGAATGGTTATTACATAGACGGTCCGGTCATGACGGATAAAAAGTTATATTCTTTTGTTGGACAGTTACCTATTCCCATTGTTCATGGCTGCACGCTTGGTGAACTCGCGCTAATGATAAACGGAGAAGGGTGGTTAAATGGAGGGAAATCATGCGACCTTACGGTTATCCCCTGCAGCGGATACACACACAATTCTTATTTCGAATTACCTATAAAACCTTCGCCAAACTTACCCAACATTACTTCTATATACGCATACCCTAGCCTTTGTCTTTTCGAAGGAACGTGCATTAGCATCGGAAGAGGAACCAACCTTCCTTTTCAACAATTCGGATTTCCAAATTGTAAAGTTGGTGAAACATCTTTCACCCCAAGAGAAATACCGGGAGTATCTTCCAATCCACCATTCGAAAATCAGCTTTGCAAAGGAATTAAGGTGAACTTCGACATACGTCCCACCCAATTAAATCTTTCTTGGTTAATGACCATGCACAGCAGTTATCCGAACAAAGAAAAATTCTTTTCTTCCCCCGGATTTTTCGATAAATTAGCAGGCACAACGACATTACGTAAGCAAATGGTACAAGGAATTACAGAGGATGCAATTCGCGCCACGTGGCAAAAAGATTTAGATGCCTATAAGGTTATTCGAAAAAAATATTTACTCTACACAGACTTCGATTAAGCATGAATAGTTCAATTAAAATTTTTCTTCTCTCCTTAGCTTTTTTTCTAGGTGGAAAAACTGCTTTTGCTCAGTTGGAAAATACCACACGCGATGTCGCCCGAAAACATCCGAATGGAAAGCCTTACGTAGTCGTTTTTATTAAAAACACAACGGGAGAAATCGTTAAGGAAGAGGTGTATTATTCGAACGGAAATCTCGAATGGGAAGGGTTTTACAAACGGTCCATAGAAGATGGCTCTTGGAAATATTATTATCCGAATGGAAAATTAAAGAGTAATCAGTATTATGTCAGGGGCAAAGAAAATGGTGTTTTTATGGATTACAACGAAACCGGAAAACTCATCAAGCAGAGTGTATTTAAAGACGGAAAACTGGTCTCAGAAAAACGGTTCTAATTTACTTTTTCGGAACCCACTTGTTTTCTTCAGCGCCCAATTCGTGAGCTGCTGCGCGTGAAAGCGTGAAGAGATAATCGGAAAGTCTATTCAAGTATTGAATGAAAATCGGATTAACCGTTGAAAGCTCTGCAAGCGCAGTAGCTGTGCGTTCCGTCCTTCTACAAACCGTTCGAGCAATGTGAATATGCGAAACAGTCGCATGTCCGCCCGGAAGAATGAAGTGCTTCAATTCAGGAAGCATAGCAGTCATTCGGTCTATTTCATTTTCAAGATTTTCTGAGGCGTTTTCAGGAAGCGCAGGCAATTGAATTTTCTCGGCCTGATCTGGCTCTGTGGCCAAGTGACTTCCAACTACAAAAAGATTGTTTTGAATTTCACGAAGGATTTCTTGGTGCGAAGGAAGTACATCCGAAACAAGACCAATGAACGAATTCAATTCATCCACATCGCCATAGGCTGCAATACGTATGTGGTGCTTGGGAAGTCTAGTGCCTCCGAGTAACATTGTTTTTCCGTCGTCGCCTTTCTTCGTGTAAATCTTCATACTCTTATTCTTTAATGGGTTCTGGTAAATTCCAATCTCCGCGAATCACAAACCGAACGGTCGTTCGGTTGCGTTGCTCAAGCAATACTTCTTTATACTGCAAGAGCTGTTGCATAACCATTGGCTTCGGGTGACGAATGGTTAATATCGAAACGTTGTCGTTGTATCTAACATGAAAGTCGCTCAACTGTTCAATAAGTGCTTTTAATTTCGTTGGTTCTGAAGGAATACAAACGGAAAAGTTCAATGCAGAGTTTTCCATCATGTGCACATGAATGCCAAGATCTGCAAAGGTTTTGAAGATGAAGGTGAGGTTGTCTTCCACCACAAAACTGAAATCTTTGGTTGAAATAGAAATTAAGGTTTGGTTCTGTTTCAAAATATAAGAGGCTACTTCTAATTCTGAATTCGCCTTTTCCACAATACGCGTTCCTTCAGCTGTTGGATTCAAGAATGACTTAATGAAAAGTGGAATGTTCTTGTTTTGAAGCGGCTTAATGGTTCGCGGATGAATCACACTTGCTCCGTAATATGCTAATTCCACTGCCTCGCGGAACGAAATCTCTTTCAGCAATTGTGTAGGCTCGAAACATTTCGGGTCGGCGTTCAACAAACCGGGTACATCCTTCCAAATCGTTACCGATTCAGCATTCAATAAAAATGCGAATATCGCTGCCGAGAAATCCGAACCCTCTCTTCCCAATGAAGTTAGCCTTTTCTTTTCGAAGAAATCTTGTGCAACATCTTTCGTAGAATCTTGCAACGCATCGTGCGAAGCACAGGCGCCAATAAATCCTTGAAGCACAAGCGTAGAACTTGATTGAAATTCATGTTGAAGGGAAGCAACTTTCCCCTCACTTTTATCCCAAAGCACACGCGCATCGCGAAAGCGCGCATCGGTTATCACGTAATCAGCACTGTTCAATCGCTTCGAAGAAAGATTGTTTTTGTTGAAGCATGCATTCACAATAGCAGTCGATAGGTATTCGCCGTAACCAATAATGCGGTCATACTCTTCATCGAAACTTCCTTCTATTTCCTTCTTGCAAATTTGAGATAGAGTATCGAACACCAACAACCAATCGGTATCGGCATCGACTTCTAATTGGTTCGCTATGTTGAAATGGAATTCAAATATTTCTTGAAGTTCTTTTTCAAAATCTTTTCCTTCGAAACGTTTTTGGTGAATCTTTTCGAGGGCATTCGTAGTTTTGCCCATAGCAGAAACAATCACAATTTTGTTTTCTGGAAAATGATTGAGAATGGAACATACGTTTCGCACAGCTTCCGCATTTCGAACCGAAGCTCCTCCGAATTTGTGCACTGTTATTGGTGCCATGTCGCCTCTTTTATTTGTTCAGTAAATAAATATCCGTTTAGCCACTCGGCTGAAAAAGTAGCGTTGTACTTTCTGTAAAAGTTCAACGCAGGTTCATTCCAATCGAGCACTTGCCAAGTCATTCCATGGAAATTTCGTTTTGCACATTCCTTAGCTACTTCTTCAAACAAACACGCTCCAATTCCGTTTCCACGTATTTCTTCCTTCACCACAATGTCTTCCAAATAAATCATAGGACCTTTCCACGTGCTATAGCGAATGTAATAAAAAGCTATGCCCACGATTTGTTCATTTTGCTCAGCGACATAAAATTCGAAATATGGATTTTCTTGAAATCCCCAAGTTTCCATTTGTTCAACAGAAACCACAACGGCTTCGGGTTCCTTTTCATATACCGCCAATTCTTGAATAAGCTTAAGTGCTTCGCGTAAATCGGCTTTCGTTCCTTTTCGAACGTGGGTCATTTCCATGCCGCAAAGTAAAAGCAAAAAACAATGAAATACATCCTGTTGTACCTTTGCATTATGGCAGGAGTACGATTAGAAAAATTTGGTTCGCTAATTAAGCGCGAGTTAGCTGTGTTGTTTCAGCAAAATGCACGTGAGTGGTTAGGTGGAAGCATGGTAACCATTACGCAAACCCGCGTGGCACCCGATTTAAGTTTAGCGCGCATTTACATCAGCGTATTCCCTTCAGATAAAAAAGATGAAGCGTTGAAATTGTTGAAGCAAAACCATTCTTCCGTTAAAAGAGAATTGGGTTTGAAGGTAGGAAAGCAAATGCGTAAAGTGCCTGAGTTGCAGTATTTCATAGATGACTCGTTGGATTACTACGAAACAATCGAT
>JBIKVX010000120.1:0-6179 GCA_044356625.1 Flavobacteriales bacterium
CATTGCTGGTCGATTGAGCACTAGCATTTCCGCATGCGGTATTCAACAAGGTTGTTTTTTCTTCTCCAGGTGCTAAGTAAATCTCTCTCGAACGCAATACCACAAAGGGCTGGTAGCTTGTGCTTGCCGTGTAAAAGATGCGACCTGTTTCTACGTGCAAAGCAAGCGAGTCTTTGGTCGTGTTTTTAACTTTAAGTTGAAAGTAGCCATGGTTTCTCACGTGCTCAACCATTCCCGAGAAGGAGATTTTCTTCTCTTTTTTTGCTTTTTCAAAGTTGCAGCGTTGGATCTCTTTTTGGGCAAACACTGTTGACCCAAGGGTGAGAAGACCGATAATTAAAAATGTTGTTTTCATTTTGCAGATGTTTTAGGGGTTGATGAATTGCTGATTCGCTTTAAGTCCTTTGATCGGATATAGACAATTGTGTTATTTTTTTTATTTGTTCTTCTGAATAGATTCGGTATTTCGCCTAATTTGAATCTATAAGTTTTTGCTTTGTCTTCGCTCTTCTGGAGTATGTCCAAAGAAAATTCAGACAGAATTGAAACATCTCCAAATGGAATTTCGATGGATCGAGGTTCGTTGGAAAGAACTTTCTCATAATTAACTTGAACGTTGCGTTGTGAAAATTCAATCCGCCCTATTCGAAGCGATGGAGCAACAATTATTTTAACGCTCCCATAGGGCTTCTCATTTTCGAAGAGACCGTATACTCCTGTCTCATTGACATGAACCAAATTGTATTTCAGATTGTTAATCGTTGTCAAACCAACTTTCTTTCCTTTAATTACATTCCATTCTTTGTCTTTGTAGTTCCACTTCAAGAATAAAAGTTTGTCCTTTTTAGAATTAGATGTTTGCGGAACAAGTATGTCAATTCCTTCTTCTGAAAATTTCCCTTCAGGAAGAAAAACATCAAAAGCTGATTTACATTTTAATATTTGTCCTTTCGAATCAGTTGTATTGAAATTGGAAGAGAGCTCTTCGAATTTCAAATAACGCACGTCTGGAGTGTCTTTGGCATTAGCAATAAGTAATGAACCAAACAGTAAGAGTGATAGCGTGATCTTTTTCATGGTGTTAATTATTGTTGGAAGTATGCGTTTAGTTTCTTTTTACTGTCGAAAATATTCAAGATATTTTTCTTCTTTACTTTGGTTTCTTCAATCCACTCTCTGCCAGTAGCATCCTGACATACAGCACGGATGACAAAATGCTCTTGATTTCTGGGGCCCTTGAATGTGGCTTGTTTTTGATTGTCAGAAATTGTTCCTTCAATTCGAACAAAGGGTTCACTTGAGATTAGTTCAATATAGGTAATGGCAGCGTCTTTTGCCACAACAGCCGATATGGCTTGGACGCTTACAGATTTGCTTTCAACCAAAGCATAGAGTCCGGATTCTTCTATATTGGCTGAAAAATAGTGCTGATCTTTTTTAGAGGTTATTTTAATGGTAGTTCCGATTTTGCTCCACTCTCTGTTGATGTTATTCCATTTAAGCAGTAAATAATTCTTTTTGTCCGAAGTCGAGACAGGAAGCTGAGCTGTAACGGGTTTGTTTGGAACACGTCCGTTTTGAAACTCAATTTTAATAAGTTCACGGATTAGAATGATCTTGTTTTCAAAAAATGAAGAAACATTAGTATTGTAAATATCTTCTTGCGTCGTTAAGGATTGAGCAGATAAGGTACTCGCTATTTCTGAATCTTGGGGCTGACATGTAATCAAAAGTGAATTCTTATTGGTGAAAACGCTGTCAGGCCGAACCACCGTCGCTGTAACACTCTCGGTTGAAATTTCAATTGAGATAACTGGACGGTCTTTATTTCCGGCGCGCTCATAAGTGAAGGAGATACGTCCGAAATCCAAATGTTCCTCTTTGAAAAATTCTTTAAGCTCTTTCTCGCGCTTATAGAATAGCGTTTGAACTTTTATATCCGTAGTTTTAGAAGGTTCCTGTAAGGTAACTTTTATGCCATTAGCAAGGTATAGTTCCTCCGCAGAACTAAACAGAAGTTGTTTCGTATTTGAAGTGAACTTTTCTGAGTCCTTTTCAAATTCGATTGGAATTTTTGTAGCGTTGGCAATTAGGATGTTACCAGCGCAAAATAAAACAGCAATTAATTTTTTCATAGCGTTGGAATTTTTTTGGTTCTTATTTCATAACGCGTTTTGTTTTTTATTAATTGCCTTTGAGCAAATATTTTTTTATTGTGTGAACAATGATTTTTTTTGCAGATTTGTTTTATGAATATGAGTTATTGGGAAAGACAGTCGTTTTTAGAAACCTTCGATGTGCTTGTTGTAGGTGCAGGTATTGCAGGACTTTCAACGGCAATTGAATTGAAGAATAAAAATCTCGATTTGGAAATTGCGGTTTTAGAACGAAGTTGGCTAAGTGATGGTGCAAGTTCTAAGAATGCTGGATTTGCTTGCTTCGGAAGTATTTCTGAATTTGTAGACGACATGAAGGATATGTCGTTTGATGAAGTTGTGAATCTCGGAGTTAGACGATTTCGAGGAATTGAAAAATTGGTAAAGAATTATTCTGAAGATGTTTTAAAGCTTGATTGGAACGGCGGTCATGAATTGTTTTTTGAAGAGGATAAAGAAAGTTTTATTCAGTGTTGCGCACTGGTGGAAAAATTTAATGATGCCTTTCATTCAAGAATAGGGTTGCGTCCATACACTGTTTCAACCCATTCAGAATTTCAAGGAATATTGAATTTAGTTGGTGTCATTTCGAATAAGTATGAGGGAGGTTTGAATACGGGGGCTATGCTCCGAGCTTTGGTTGATCGTGCATTAAAAACAGGTGTTAAAGTTTTCAATGGCGTGCAAGTAAATGGTTTTCAGTCCAACGGAAACAAAATGCAGGTTGAGACATCAGTGGGAATTTGGAAGTCGAGACGATTGGCATTTTGTATAAGTTCTTTTCACGCCCATTTGTTTGAAGAATTAGAAATGAAAACCAAGCGAAATCAAGTTATCGTTACAATGCCTATTCCCGATTTAAAATTAAACGGAACGTTTCATCATCAAGAGGGATACAACTATTTTCGAAATATAGATGGGAGAATTTTAATGGGTGGCATGCGCCATATGTTTCCGAATACTGAATCTACTGACGTCCAAGGCAATACAGACGAAGTAATCTCTAGCTTATTGGATTTCGTGCAACAGAAAATACATACGACTTCAGCAGTAGAAATTGATTTGGCGTGGAGTGGTATTTTAGGTGTTGGACAAGATGAACGTCCTGTCGTAACGGAAGCGCAAGAGAATGTTTTTGTAGGGGCGCGATTGGGTGGAATAGGGGTAGCAATTGGATCGCTCATCGGCGAAGAACTAGCCGGACTTATTTATTCTTCTTTTTCGAAATAAATTCTGAAATAGCATCTGCGCAGCGTTCTCCGTCTATTGCCGCAGAAACAATTCCGCCTGCATAACCAGCACCTTCTCCGCAAGGAAATAGATTTTTTATCTCAGGATGGTTCAATAATTCTTTGTCGCGAGGAATTCTTACCGGTGAAGAGGTGCGCGTTTCAGGGGCAAGGAGCAAAGCATTCGGTCCCGCGAAATTCGGCATCTTCGTATTGAAATGCTGAAGCGCACCGATTAAACACTCCGAAATAAATTTCGGAAATAAATCGCGAAGATTCACGGATGTAATTCCCGGACTGTATGAAGTGCTTGGAAGTGTGGTGCTTTTTTTATTGTAGATAAAATCGGTGGCGCGTTGAGCCGGAGCAAATTGATTGGAGCCACCGAGTTCGTAGGCCTTTTTTTCAATGTCTTGTTGAAGGTGCATTCCAGCAAGTGGCCCGCTGTAATTTAAATTTTCAAGATCGCTTAACTTCACTTCAACCACAATTCCGGAGTTTGCCCAAGGATTATTGCGCTTGCTAGGAGACCAACCGTTTGTTACAATCTCTTCTTGCGAAGTTGCGCAAGGTGCAACGATTCCACCGGGACACATGCAGAAGGAATACACGCCGTGATCGTTGACTTGCGTTACAATGGAATAACTGGCAGGAGGAAGAAATTCGCCGCGGTCGTCGCACTTGTATTGAAGCTTGTCTATTGTCCGCTGGTCATGTTCAATACGAACACCAATAGCAAATGGCTTTGCTTCAAGTGCAATGTTTTTTGCGTGAAGCAATTCGAAGATGTCTCGTGCGCTGTGTCCGGTTGCCAATAAAACAGAGTCTGCTTGAAAGGAATTTCCCTTGGCTGTTTTGATTTCGTGAATGGAATCGTTTCCCAAATTGAAGTCAACGACCCTTTCTTCGAAATGAATTTCTCCGCCATTGGACAAAATACTTTCACGCATGTTGGCAATGATTTGTGGAAGCTTATTTGTCCCCACATGCGGATGACTTTCAGTAAGAATATTTTCGTTCGCTCCGAATTGAACCAGCGTTTCTAAGATGCGAATCACGCTGCCTTTTTTTGTACTGCGCGTGTAAAGCTTGCCGTCGCTATATGTTCCTGCCCCGCCTTCCCCGTAGCAATAATTGGAATCTTCGTTCACAATTCCGTTGCGCGTAATTTCAACGAGATCGCGTCTCCGCGCACGAATATCTTTTCCTCTCTCGAGAATAATGGGCCTTACACCCAATTCAAGAAGTCTCAATGCTGCGAATAGTCCGGCAGGACCAGCACCGATAACGATGGCGGAGCCTTTTATTTCATGCTGAAATTGACGTTGATGAACAGCAGGAAACTCTTCATTGGATGCAATGACCGAAATTCGAAGAAGGACAATTGCTGTTCGCTTCCGAGCGTCGATCGATTTTTTATCGATGCGCCATTTAAAAGAAAGAGGAGATAAATTCAACGTGAATTGAATTTTCTCCTCTAAATAATTGAAGTCGGCCGATTGGGCAGGACTTACTTGAAGTTCAATAGTGTTCATACTGTTGGTCTATTCAACCAAAAAAGATGATAAAAAAATATTATAATGCTTTCACCGCTTTTCCTGCTTTTGCAGTCTTAGCAACTTTAGCTTTTACTGAACCTGGCTTTCTTCCGCGCTTTTTCAAAACTTTAGGAGCCGCAGGAGTTGCTGGTGCTACCGCTGCCGATGCAACAGTCTCTTTTTTCGGTCCTGTTTTCTTTGCACCTGGTTTGTTTTTAGATCCTTTTGGACGACCGCGACGTTCTGAGCTTGCTGATGATTTTAAAGTGCCAGTTTTGCTCAAGATAGAAGCGATTTTACTAGTGATTTTAACTTTTCTGCCTCTTCCGCTCTGGAGAGAAGCAATAAGATTAGCAGCGTCTACCAATGAGTTTAGTTCTTTCTCTCGGCGCGCAATTTCTTGTTTAATTTCGTTTAATAGTTTCATAAAAACAACTTTGTATTTATTAATGTGTGCGAAAATATCGCGCTAATTTAAATTTAAATCCTAACAGAATGTTAAAAAATGTGAAGAAAATTTTAAGGGTGCCTCATTCGGATTACTTTAGCGGCTCAATTTGAGCAATATGAAATTCAATAAAAAGGACATTTCGAAGGAAGAATTATTGGCATTGTACGAAGCAATTAAATTGCCCCGTTTAATCGAGGATAAGATGCTAAGTCAATTGCGTTTGGGGAAGATCTCGAAATGGTTCTCTTCCTACGGACAAGAAGCAATTTCCGTGGGTGTAGGAATGGCAATGGATGAAGATGAATTTATTTTACCCATGCACCGCAATTTGGGAATCTTCACTTCCAGAAATTTAGATTTAAAACAATTGTTTCTTCAGTTTCAAGGAAAGAAAGACGGATTCACAAAAGGGCGCGATCGTTCTTTTCACTTCGGAACGAAGAAGCACCATGTTGTGGGGATGATTTCTCACTTGGGCCCACAATTGGGCATTGCAGACGGAATAGCACTAGCTAATAAATTAGAAGGATCAGAGAAAGCAACAATAGTATTCAGTGGAGATGGCGGAGCAAGCGAAGGAGATTTCCATGAAGCATTGAATGTCGCAACCGTGTGGGATTTACCTGTGATTTTTTGTATAGAGAACAATGCATGGGGATTGTCAACTCCAAGTCGCGAGCAGTTTCGCTGTAAGCAGTTTATAGATAAAGCAATCGGATATGGAATGCCGAAAGAAGATGCTATTCAAATAGACGGGAACAATATTCTTGAAGTTTATTCAACGGTGAAAGAGATTGCCGAGAGC
>JBIKVX010000121.1:0-6174 GCA_044356625.1 Flavobacteriales bacterium
CGAATCATTTCAAGATATTCATCTAAACTCACATCTTCGCGTTTCTCGAAATCCATGTCCATCTGCTGTCCTACACACACTTCCCAAGCCGTCTGATTGAAGCATTGAAACAATTCAACAAATTTATCTTCCTGATTTTTTAGCAGTAAGTCGTAGGATTGAACCATCATGGCATCTCCACTTAATACAGCTGCATTAACATTCCATTTTTCATGCACCGTTTGCTTTCCTCTACGAAGAGGTGCATTGTCCATGATGTCGTCATGCATAAGTGTGAAGTTGTGAAAGACTTCCACAGCAAGGGCTTGCGACATAACCTGTTCCGGATTTCCGCTAAACATTTCGTGTCCCAACAGCGTCAGGACTGGACGAATGCGTTTTCCACCTAAAGAGAGTAAATAACGAATGGGGTCTGCTAGGTTTATCGACTCTTGTGGGATTTCCCAAATCGAAAGAGCTTTTTCAACGGAATGTATATGATGATCGAATTTCATGATGAAAAGGAAATATTGTCTTGTTCTGAGTAATTGGATTAGAAATTCAAAGATAAGCCTACTATTTTTTTGTAGGTTCATGACCTTATTAATTATCTTGTCGAAAATTTATTTTGCATGCGGAAATTATACACGGCAGTATTTCTTTTTAGCGGATTTCTTGGACTGAATGCGCAAGACAAACAACAAACTTTTTTGTTGAATCCAGATATTATTCAAGTTGAATACTTGGGAGAGACAGTTGCCTTGCGTGACTTTGTAGCCGATCCTAATTTTCCGAATGAACAAACAAAGGAAAATAAGATTGGCTACCACCCAAAGAAGAGATGGTCGTTATATCCAGAAATTAACGCAGACGCATTGCCCAAGGGAATGGATCCAGCGTTGCAAACGGAATACCCTCATCCCGCAACAGATGACAGAGGCTTAACGCTTTCGTTCAACGGTATTGGTAACACCAGTGTGAGTCCCGCAGATCCGTCTGTAGATGTTGGCCCCAACCACGTGATTCAAATGATCAACGGAGGTTCAGGGGCTTATTTTAAAATATGGAACAAGGCGGGAACACAAGTTCAGGCACAGACATATTTCGACACCTTCTTTGGTCAGCCAGGTGGGGCAGGAGATCCAATCGTCTTGTATGATGAATTAGCGAATCGTTGGTTCTTGAGTGAGTTTACAGCAACTGGAAATCAATTTTCAATTGCAGTTTCTTCAACACCAGATCCTTTGGGAACATGGTACAAGTACACGTTCACTGCACCAAATTTTCCTGATTATCCGAAATATTCAATTTGGAACAATGCCTATATTATCACTTCGAACGAGAATAGCCCTGCGGTTTATGCGATTAATCGCACTACTATGTTAGCAGGAGGAGTGTCTACAACAGCACAACGTTTCACCTTGAACTCTTTCGGAACAATCGGTTTCCAGGCCGCGACTCCAGTTAGTTTGAACGGAACAACACTGCCTCCAACAGGCACTCCGGCATATGTAATGCGTATGCGCGACGATTCATGGGGAGCAACTTCAGATGCCCTGGAGATGTGGGCTTTCAATATAAATTGGACAACACCCGCAAGCACTTCGCTTACGCAAGTTGCAACACTTCCGATTGCGGCATTTAACTCTTCTTTATGCGGATACACATCATTTGCATGTGTTCCTCAGCCGGGCTCTGGAACGACATTGGATCCCCTTCGTGAGGTATTGATGAACCGCATTCACTATAGAAACTTCGGTACGCACGAGAGTATTGTTTGCTGTCACGCAGCCGATGTAGATGGAAATGACAAAGCAGGAATTCGTTGGTACGAATTACGCAGAACGGGAGGAACTTCAGGAACATGGAGCATTTACCAGCAAGCGACTTATTCTCCGGATGCCAACCACCGTTGGATGGCCTCTATTGGTATTTCAGCTTCAGGAAATATTGGTTTGGCTTACAACGTTTCACGTAGCACGGTTTACCCTTCTTTGAGATACACGGGACGTAAATCGTGTGACGCTTTGAATACCATGACCGAACCGGAAACGGTTATCGTTGCGGGAACTGCTGCGAACAACAGCAATCGATATGGCGATTACAATGCCTTGGGATTGGATCCTGCAGATGGCGAGACCTTTTGGTTCACAGGTATGTACAATCCTGCAGCGAACTGGTCTACCCGTATCGCAGCATTCACGATTCCTGGTTGTTCAGCTGCGGTTCAATTTTCGAATAATACAACTTCTGCAAACGAGAGTGCTGCAAACGTGAACAACAACTGTTTAGATTACGTTGTCGTGAATATTCCAATTTCAATTGGAGCAGCTCCAACACAAACAACAACAGCTACGGTGAATATCACTGGAGGAACCGCAACGAACAACTTAGACTATGTGGTAGCTACTCCATTGGTAACATTCAATTCAACCACAACAACGGGTAACATTGTTATTCATGTTTACAACGATGATTATGTCGAAGGAAATGAAACTATAACTCTTGGATATAGCCTGAACGCAAATGGCGGAAACGCACAAGCAGGAACGTTGAATCAAACGGTTACAGTAACCATTAACGATGATGATGTTCTTCCTTCAGCAGTTACTGTTCCAACAACAGTGTTTACGCAAAACTTCAACACTGGCTTAGCTCCTTTCACTACGCTGAATCCTTCAGGAAACACAGCCTGGCAAGTAGGTTTAGCAGCTGCGGCTTCAACAACGCCTTATACTGTTCCTGTTACAAACACAACTCAATTTGCATGGATTAACGACGACGCTTGTAATTGTACCCAAGCCAACGTTGATCTGAAATCTGCAGTATTCAGTTTGGTAGGATACACCGGAGCTTCGTTGACATTCGATGCGTTTTTCTTAGGGAATACGTGGCAGAACGTTACTGAATCTGCAAGGGTGAAAATCTCTACAAACGGTGGAACAACATTCACAAATATCTTCACGCTTCCGGGCAACACTGCTTGGGCTCCATATACGGTTGACTTAACTCCGTATATTGGAAATGCTAACTTGATGCTTGCATTTAACTACGGAGATGGCGGTGGCTATTTGTACGGATGTTCGATTGATAATGTGGTTGTAACTGGACAAGCTGCTGCGGGAATTCAGACCGCAGTGAATACAGCTGCTCCAGATCAAGCATACCTGGGTCCAAATGGAACCGTTTATTTCTCTGATCCAACGTCATCGAAGATTATGATGAAGATTCAGAACAACTCATCTTTCGATTACGGTTGCGTAGATGTAATGGTAGACCGTCAAGGAACTACTCCAACAGCATTGGCCTTCACAACGAACAACGCTCCTAACTTTTTAATGTCGAAGACTTTCAAAGTTGTTCCAACAAATAATTCTGCAACAGGAAACTACACGATTACCCTGTATTACAAAGAGAACGAAGTCGCTGCATGGGAAACCGCAACTGGTAACAGTCGCAACAATATTGAAATGATCAAAGTAAACGGAAACACGAGCGCAATCTCAGCGGTTACTCCTGCTAACTTCGGTACGTTTACAATTAATGATGTGGCAGCAACACTTGGTGCCTTCGCAACCGACGTCACATTCACTTCAACATACACAACCGGATTCTCTGGATTCGGAATGGGTATATACAATTCTGCGCCGGTTGCGCCAGTTGCGAGCTTTACCGCTCCAACTTCAGCTTGTGTGAACACAACGGTTTCTTTCACAAGTACTTCAACGGGAACGCCAACTTCTTACTTGTGGAATTTCGGTAACGGTCAGACTTCAACATTAGCGAACCCAACTTATACTTATGCAACAGCAGGGTCTTACACGGTTACCTTAACAGTTACAAACGCAGCGGGAAATAATACAACAACTTCAACAGTTGTTGTTCAAGCAGCAGTGACATATTACGCAGATGCAGATGGAGATGGTTTTGGAAACAGCGCAGTTTCAATTGCGGGTTGTTCGATTCCATTCGGATATGTAGCAAGCAATACTGATTGCAATGATGCTGCTGCTGGAATTAATCCAGGCGCAACAGAGATCTGCAATGCGGCCGATGAAAACTGTAACGGTTTAATTGATGAAGGAATTGCAACGAATCTATACTACGCAGACATTGACGGCGATGGATTCGGCAATCCGAATGCATCAGTTAGCAATTGCGCGCAGCCAGTGGGGTACATTGCGAACAACACGGACTGCTCAGATAACGCGGCTGCAGTGAATCCTATTGCAATGGAATTGTGTAACAACAACATTGACGATAATTGCAATGGATTGATCGACGATGCGAACGGAGTTGCGATTCAGCAGAACATTTCGTTGTGTCAAGGAGAAGTTATTACTGTTGGAAACAACACATACAATACCGCAGGTGTATTCACAGATGTATTGGCTTCGGCAAATGGTTGTGATAGCATAGTAACTACTACTATTGCGGTAACACAATATCCAATTGTTTCTTTAACTTCTTCAGCAGACACGCTTTGTTCAAACTTCTTAGACATTGCGCAATTAACCGCAACTCCGGCTGGAGGGGTGTTTGGATCACCCGCTAGTTCAACGGGAGAAGTTAATTCCGCAACAATCGGCGACGGAGTTTACGATATTTCGTATACCTATGATTTGAACGGTTGCGCTACAACGGAAACTGTTTCTGTTGTGATTGAAATTTGCGCTGGAATAGAAGAGAACAGCTTGTCAATGGTTGTGGCTTATCCTTCTCCAGCAAACGAAAATGTATCGTTCAAAGGACTTGAATTAGGTTCACCATTTCAATTGTTCGATGCTACCGGAAAACTCGTTTACAGTTCGAAAGTAAACAGAGATGTCGTAACGCTTAACGTGAAAAATTACGCCGAAGGAATTTACACATTGAAATCTGAAAAGGCAGGGAAAGTGGGAAGCGTCAGCTTCTTGGTGAAACACTAATATTGTTTATTGCCCCAGAGCAATAACAAGCGTTTGCAAGTGCGTTGCAGTGGTCTGAATAGATTGTTGCAACGCATTTGCTTCTTTCTGCTGTGTGTTAACAGCAGCTTCAGCATCGCTAACAATCTTCCAGTCGGTGCTGCACGAATAAATCTTCGTCTTGCCCTGTGTATTTGTTATGAATGAATTCACAGCCATTTGCAAATTCATTTTAATGCGACTAATTTGGGTAACATCGGTATTGATCTTTTGAAGATCAGTGCTTAATTCTTTGCATAATGCTGCTTTAGTCGTTGAGTATTTCGCAACCAACTCAGCAACTTGTTTTTGATATTGCGTTAGTTGATTTCCGACTTCCTTTTGATTTACAGTCAAATCTGAAATGGCTTTTTCGAATTGCGCGGTGTATTGCGCGACATCACATAATTGAATGGTTGGAACAATGTTCTTCGTTACGAAAGAATTGAAAGAAGTTGCATTTTCCACAACAGCGTTACCATCGCTTTGAATATTCTCGAGTGTGGATTTCAACGCAACTTTAGCGTCTTTCACCTTATCCCATTCGGGAGTGCCCGATTGAATTTTATCTTTTCCCTTGGTGTAATCTTTAAACTGAACGTAAATCTGATTTACAAACATTCGTTTTTCACCAATGGCTTTCATTTCAGCATCAATACCAGAAAGCATTTCATAGGCATGAACGAAGTCAGGTGATTTCTGATCACAATGAATTTCTTGGAATTCTTTTTCCATAGTTGTCACCTGTCCGTCGAGCTTTTGGATAGTAGCATTCACTTGATCAACGGTAGATTTTAAGCTCGAATCAACTTCAGTTGTCGTGTAATAAACCGAACAACTGGTTAGTGAAAATGCAAGCACACCAATCGGGAAAAGAATTGTTTTTAATTTCATAGGAATGTAATTATTCCGTGAAAGTAATCAGACTCGCTAAATAATTTATGAATCGATTGTTGTTTAGGAGATTTAAGTATTTGTTTTAGAAAACCAGCGTTAATTTTCAATAGAATTAATGTCAAGATTTAATTCATTATCATTAACTTTATACCTTAACTATTCAAAATCAGTTTTAAAATGTACAACGAACAAATTGAGAACCTAATTAATCTGGCCTTGGCCGATGGTGAGTTAACAGAAAAAGAAAAACAAATTCTATTCAAAAGGGCGGAAGCTGCAGGGATAGATTTGGATGAGTTTGAAATGGTGCTCGATGCTCGTCTCTATGAAAGTCAGAAAAAACGAAATGAAG
>JBIKVX010000122.1:0-6164 GCA_044356625.1 Flavobacteriales bacterium
AAATGAATAATCAACCTATTCTTTCACGAAAGGAACGCGTTGAATTTGATTACCGTTTTGAAGCGATAAGAAATAATATCCGTTACTCAATTCAGAAACATTCAATTGGAATGTATTGTTCGAAGCTCCATTGCCGAAGTTGTTCGCGAACACTTCTTTTCCGTCTATTGAATAGATGCGAATGATTGTGTTTTCACTTGGGTTCAATTGAGATGCTTTCACCGCAACACTTCCTGAAGTTGGATTCGGGAACATGTTCACTGAAGTAGCATTTGAAGTTAGCTCATTAATTGAACTCGGATATGTTCCCGTGGTGTTCAACCAGAATCCGTTCATTTGTGTGCCTCCTGGACCAGATACTCCGTTAGCATCCATGGTGAAGGTTACGCAACTTGAAGCTGAACATCCGTCGAAGTAATAAACAGTTAAACAAACTGTGTATGTTCCAATTGAATCGTAGAAATACGTCGGATAAAGCTCGTTTGAAGTCATTCCGTTTCCGAAATCCCATGCAACATAACTCACTTCTGAGAAATTTTCACTCCAGTAAATCATTACTGCGTTTTCCATTTCAACCATTGAATCTGGCATTAACTCTATTGAAGTTGTACAAGCCGTTGTATCAACTGCGCAATCTGCATTTATACCGAAAATTGCAGATTGATAACTTCCCGATGACATGTCTGTTGAGATTAATGCCATTCCGTTGGCCGACACGCTAATTCCTGAAGCATTACCTCCATCCCATCCGTCGCCGAATGAATCGAACATGTTCAAGGTGTAGCATCCGTCTGCAAGACAAGCGTAGCCTGTCACTGTAGTATTCGATGTTGTTGCGTAACCACCGATGATTATCGTTCCATTTGCATCTTCAATGTTGTAAGAACTTTCATTAGCAAATGTTCCAGGGTTGAAGGAAATCGTTGCTGCTGTTCCATTTGCACAGCCTGTGAAACATGATCCGTCGTCTACAACAGCCAATGCATTGTAATTCACAGCTGTTGAATCCATGCAACCGTAAACCAAAATGCAAGAACCATCATCTGTTGTTGCTGCTGAGTTGTAATTCGAAGCCAATGGGTTTGTACATCCGAAGATTTCTCCGCATGTTCCGTCGATACTGAAATTAACCGATTGAGTAACCAGATTATCAGCCAATCCGGTGTGAATCACTTCACCTTGACCGTTGTTTATCCAGAAGTAACCGTTGAACCAACTTGGAAAACCGGCGTTATTCGACATAACCGCGGTGTAGCATTCGCCTAATTGCAAGCAGATATAGGTGTTGTAAATGGCAACATTGCCCAACGAAGGAGAAGACCAAACGGTATCTCCAGCTGAATTCAATATGTTAAGGGTAACTTGATTTCCGTTTGAAAACGTGCAGATGTAAAGAGAAACATTAACGCTTCCTGCTCCGTTGCAATAAGTACATGTGCTATCATCTACGTTTGCGTTCGCATTAAAGTTGGTAGCCGCTGGATCTGTGCAGCCTTCGTACAAGCAGCCAATGTTTACGTTCGCAATTGGGTTGTAATTGACAGCCGCAGGATCCATACATCCCTGCACTGACGCAGTTCCGCAATTCGCCACTCCCACTCCAAACATAAACTGTCCTTGGCTTCCTGTTGAAAACGAACCTGTGTATGAGCTTTCACCCATAACAAAAACATTTAATGCACCTCCGTTCCATCCGTCTCCGAATGAATCGAACATATTCACTCCGTAGCAACCTACTGGCAGACACCATACTCCACCCGGCGTTGAACCTGTTCCGTTTGCAACAACGGTTCCTGTGGTAGTATTTACTACTGTGTAGCTCATTTCAGTTGGGAAAAATCCTGGAGTCACTGTGTACGAAACTTGCGTACAAGTGGTGTCTAATTGCGCTTTCGCAACGAAGCTCGTAGCGAAAAGAACTGCAAATAAAATTAAACGTAAAGTTTGTTTCATAGTTTTAGGTTAGTAGTACGAATATATATTGAATCGTTTAAAATCAGACATCTAACTTAAAAAAAAAGTTGCCTGAAGTTGGAAATATTGAAAAAGTGACCTAATCGAAAATGGCTCCGCTGCCTATTAATTCCTCTCCAATATAGAAAGCCGCGAACTGTCCTTTCGCCACACCGTATTGGGTTTCGTGAAAGATAACATACGTGAATTCACTTCCAACCGAAACATTCGCCTTGAAAAGAGGCTGTCGATAACGAATACGGCAGTCAACTTCCAAAACATTCCCGTCAAGGGGTTTCAACTTTTCTTGTATCCAATGAGCCTCTTCGTTTCGAATGGCAAGACCTCTTCTAGCCAAGGCCGGATGGGATTCTCCTTGTGCCGAATAGACCAAATTGTGTTCTACATCTATAGACACTACAAATAAAGGAATGGCTTGTCCGCCTATTCCCAATCCTCTTCTCTGCCCTACTGTATAATAATGCGCCCCGTTGTGCTCTCCTACATCGTCGCACATTTCCGGATTAAAGACTTGCGGTCTTGAAAGAACTTCGGGATATGTAGAAGTGTCATTCACCAATTCATTTAATTGTGGAAGGAAGTCGTCTTTGATGCGCAACACTCTTCCCCTTTTCGGAGCCAATTGTTGTTGAAGGAAAACTGGTAGCTTCACCTTCCCAATGAAGCAAAGTCCTTGAGAGTCCTTTTTATCTGCGTTTGGAAGTTGGAGTTCTGCGGCAATGATTCGCACTTCCGGCTTGGTCAATTCACCAATGGGAAAAAGCGCTTTGCTCAACTGAGCTTGATTCAATTGACATAAGAAATAGCTTTGGTCCTTGTTTCCGTCTGCCCCTGAAAGCAAATGATATTGAGTAACCCCGTTCTTTATTGTTTCTGACTTGCGCACGTAATGTCCTGTTGCAACGTAATCGGCTTTCAACTGCTCGGCCGCTTTCAAGAATACATCGAACTTAATTTCTCTGTTGCAGAGTACATCTGGATTGGGGGTTCTTCCCAATTCGTATTCGCGGAACATGTATTCAACAATACGTTCGCGGTATTCAACACTTAGATCTAAAACATGAAAAGGTATACCTAGATGTTCTGCAACGAGCATGGCATCGTTGGAGTCTGTAATCCACGGGCATTCGTTATTGATGACAACAGATTCGTCGTGCCAATTGCGCATAAAGACCGCAATTACCTCATACCCTTGCTGAAGCAGCAAATGTGCAGTAACTGCAGAGTCTACTCCGCCAGACAGGCCAACCACTACCCTTTTCATTTTGCAAAATTAGGTGAGAGACTTGAATTAGCTTCAATAAACAAAAAGAAAGAATTACATTTGGCTATAGCCGCTTGAGGCAACCCTTAAACTAAATCTCGTCTAATCACAAATTACTGGTGTCAATAGAACGCTCTCAAAAAGAACTTATTGACGGTTGCCTTAAAGGAGACAGCCGAAGCCAGCATGCTGTTTATAAGATGTATTATGGGAAAATGAAAGCTGTTTGTTTGCGCTACGCAAGCTCCACAGACGAAGCGAAAGATATGGTGCAGGACGGATTCATTAAAGTTTTTTCCAGTTTGGAAAAATTTGAAGGAAACGGATCTTTGGAAGGATGGATTAGACGGATAATGGTAAACTTATCTATTGATCAATATCGAAAAAAGAAGCATCACGTAGATCTTGACTTGGAAAACTCAAAGCACTTAGTAGAAGAAAATACTGAAGAGGAAGACGAGCAAGAATCAGAAATTTATGACTTTCAACCCCATCATATTGTAGAAGCCATGCAACAATTGACACCTGTCTATCGCACAGTTTTCAACTTGTATGTCTTCGAAAACTTTTCTCACCAAGAAATTAGTGAGAAACTCGGCATTAGTTTAGGGACCTCAAAAAGCAACTATTCGAAAGCCAAGAAGAACATGAAAAAGATATTATTAAAAAATAAAATTAACGAGGCGAATGAATCGTAACCCGTTGGATAAATTTGAGCAAGGAATTCAGGAAGCTTATAATAATTATGAGTTGCCTTACAGTTCTTCCGAATGGTCGCAAGTAAGCCGAAGAATTCTTCGCAAGCGACTTTTCACAAGTCTTGCCTTGTGGGGAAGTGCAGCTGCTGTTATTACTGTTGTTGGTGTTTCTGGATATTTCGTTCTGTCCAATCAGAAGGAAACACCAATAGCTAACACTCCTAATTCAGTTGAACTAGTGAATCCTGTTCCAGCGCCTAATGGCAGCGCAGATGATTCTTTGAAAAAGACTGGCTTGAATGAATTACTTCAAGATTTCACCGACCCATCTTTCCCCAAGTCGAATACGCAATTGGCAAATGTTATTCCGAACTCTCCGGATTTAAATTCTTTAAACCCTACCCCTGAAGTCCCTGTCATTATCAGTGCTGTGACAACCTCAGACGTTATTGAAAACAATAAAAAATCATTGTTTATTGAACCGAGTGTTCGAAGCGCGTGTGCAGGTGCTGAAGTAAATTTCAATGCTAAGAACAGCCCGAAAAACGGCAGCTACCTGTGGAATTTTGGTGACGGAAGTTTTTCCAATCAAGAAAATCCAGCACACGTCTACAAATCAACTGGAGTATTCGATGTTTCACTTTCTGTAACTGATCCGAATAACGGTCAGATTTCAACCATTGCCATGCGAGATTTAATTACTATAAATCCGAAGCCGGAAGCAGATTTTGAATGGACGTACACCAACAATCCTGTGGGAGAGCCGACCGCTAAATTTGTCAACACCAGTATAAACGCGAATACCTTCTTATGGAAATTCTCAGACAACAAGACATCGACTGAACTTTCTCCAAGTGTAATTTATAATACCAAAGGGAAGCAAGCGGTAATTCTCGAGGTTCACAATTCTTTTGGCTGCATCGACGAGCAAGTGAAAATTGTACAAGTCAATTCCGATTTTAATTTGGGCGCTGAGTCTTCCTTGAGTGCATCTGAAATTTCATTTATGCCTGAAGCATTGAAGAAGGGTGGCAACAAATTTAAACTCACCATTTACGACGGCGAGAATATTGTTTTCGAATCGAACTCTAAAACAAAACCGTGGAAAGGAGAAACAAAAGGTGGAAAAAAAGCTATTGCAGGGCAAAATTTTCCTTGGATTGTTTTGATATACGGAGAGAACGGAACAGACGCTCGATATTACAGCGGAATACTTACAGTTGTACCTTAACCAAAACCTCATATACCTAAAACAGAAGGGCCTTTTCGAAGGCCCTTTTGTTTGTACTTATTCTTGATAAAAGCTTGCCCTTTTTTCTTAAATTCGCGTCGCGTTATTTTAAGAAAACTGTATGCAACCATTTGTTGGGTAAAAGTGTCTTTGAACTAAATCAATTGCAAGAATGAATAAATTCTTATCTATCGTTTTTCTAAGTCTTTTGTCGTATTCAACGTATGCGCAATTGGACTGTGGTGTCCCGGGTAACTTTTGCATGAGCACAACTACTATTTCAACGTGCACAGGTTCTTTGTTTGATGCCGGTGGAGGAAGCCCTTACCCAGATGCGAATTATACAATGACCATTTGTCCGGACACCCCTGGCGATGTTATTCAGCTTGACTTTTCTGCATTTTCTTTGCAAACTTCCCCAAACGGAAACAACAGCGACTATTTTACCATTTTCGATGGACCAAACACAAGCGCCGCTCAATTGGGCAGCTACACAGGAACGACACTTCAGGGTCTTCAGGTTACAGGAACAGTTAACAATCCTTCAGGATGTTTAACGGTTGTGTTTTCAGACAATGGAAATGCTAATGTGAGTTCGCCTGGATTTGAAGCGGCTATTTTATGCACCACTCCGTGCGCTCCTCCTACTCAAAATTCTGTAATTGCAAATCCTACTCCCGATGGCACAGAGCAATCCGTTTCAGTATGTATTGGAGCCGCTATTGATTTTAGCGGCGTTGGATCCTTTGCAGAACCTGGCTTCACGCTAGATCAATACATCTGGAATTTCGACGATGGAACCATTGACAGCCTGTCTGGACAACTTACCTCACATACGTTTAACGAACCGGGAGAATATGTTGTGACACTTACCGTGCAAGACAACAATGGGTGCCAGAGCTTGAACACCACACCCCTTCAAGTTTTAGTTTCAACGATTCCTACGTTCCCTGAATTGAATAACATTACTGAAACGACTTGTTTCGGTGAGCAAGTT
>JBIKVX010000123.1:0-6135 GCA_044356625.1 Flavobacteriales bacterium
CTCGGCGCGCAGTCGCATAATGGCATCGGCGCATTGCTGCAAATCTCTATTTCCAACCGACATGTCAATGACCGCTGCTGCAACTTTGTTATCTTTTATCTCGCCGTTGAAATATTTGGTTAATGTACCTGCTGGCTTCAACGGCAACTGTTGCAAATAATTTCCGAACGTTCCCGCAGCATAGGATTTCCTTGTGTAACCCTCCGGAACATTAAATCGCGTCGCCACCGTATTCCCTTCCGCATTCTCTTGCGAAGCATCTTGTGAAACATCTTTCACTCTGTGAATCTTGCCTTCGGCATCTTGCTCCGCATCTTTCGAAGAATCTTGTGTAACACTCGAACATTGCACCGCCGCCGCAATAACCAACGAAACGGTTCCGAATTTAAAGAAATAGGAAAGTTTATTCATGTCAGTAAAATTCAAGTGAATAGGGGCAACGAGAAATTTTCGGCAATAGTGTGTGATTCTGAAATACGAAACTTGCGCAGCACCTTTCGAAGAATCTTGTTCCGCATCTAACGAAGTGGTAACTATTTCCCCCTCCCACCCATCATTTTAAACAATTCTGACTTCGAATTAATTTCAAGTTTCCGGTAGATTCGCTTCACGTTCATGCGAACGGTATTTATTGCAATGGAGTAGCGGTCTGCGATGAGTTTGTAGCTGAGCCCATCGAGAATTCCATTGACAACGTCTTTTTCGCGTTCGGTGAGTTGCTCGGAAATGTTTTTAGGCTGATTAAAAAACGAAATGACTTGTCGAGCAATCTTTGGAGTCATATACGCCCCACCATTTTCAATACTCTCGAAAACTTCTTTAAAATTCATTTCGAAACTTTGTTTGTCAATGTACCCCGAAGCCCCCGATTGTAGGGCTTTAAAGATGGTTTCAGAATCGTCTTTAATGGTATTCATGACAATCGAAGCGTTCGGATACAATTTTAGTATGCGTTCAATGGCTTCAATGCCGTTCATTTCGGGCATAACAATATCAAGCAAATAAATGTCGGCTTCAACCGGATTATTCAGAAAGTCCAGAGGGTTAGTGAAAATCTGTTTGCAGGACATGTTTTCAATCTCATTAACGCTCTCTTGCATTAATCGAGCGAGATGTATGTCGTCTTCAATAATGATGATGTTTTTCACAAAATGGGAAGTTTAATTTCTATTGTTAATCCTGTTTGTCCTTCTTGAATAAAATATCTGACCCAACCGTTGTTTCGTCTAATGCGTTTTGCAATGTTCCGAATGCCATTGCCTTTTTGAGATTCGAGATGTGAAAGGTCACAAATGCCGTCGTCTGTGATATTCATGAATATGGTTTTATTTTCCGCCTGAAGGTTCAATGAAATCAGAGTGGCATTAGAATGCTTGAGACAGTTTGTCATAATTTCATAGACCGATAATTTTAGGTCTCTAAAAAGTTCACGGTCGAGCCTGTAATTTCGGTCGAAATCTATTTTGAATTTAAACTTTAGGTCTCCGTCGGAACATGAGGAAGCTATAAATTCCTTCAAGTCATCTGAAAGGTCTTGTAGCGTATGGCTTTTATTCGAAATGGAATCAAGGTAGGTTCGGAAACTATACAAGGCTTCTTTCAATCCACTTTGTATGAGTTCTTTTTCCTTCGCTTCGAATTTTGATTTTTTGCTAATGAGTAATAAGCGTGTGAGTATGGTTCCCGATTCGTCGTGAAGGTCCATGGCAATCCTCGCTTTGGTATTTGTTCGAATGCGCATAGACTTTAGAATATTTAACCAAAGCAATACGAGTATTGCCACCACAAATAGTGCAAAAAAGACGTGAAAGCTTGTCTTTACATAAAAAGGGGCGGTTGATACAATTGGAAATGATTTCTCTGTAACCAGCCTTCCGAAAGGGTCAAACATTTGAATTTTTAAGGTGTATTCACCATAAGTAAGATCAGATAAAACAATGCTTCCTTTATCATCGGTTTGAAACCAATTCTTACCGTCAATAGTGTAACGAAACGAATAACCTTTTTTATATTGGTAGTCTAAATGAGATAGGTGAATCACAATAGATTCAATTCCCGTTCGAAAGGAAATGGTTTGCCCTTCCTGGTAATTCGAAAATTGTTTTGTTCTATCGGTTTGAATATGCTCAATTCCTGAAATATGAAAGGTTTTGGAATACTGAAAGTCATTCAATTTAAGCGGATTAATAACTTCAAAACCGTTGAGGCCTCCGAAAATTAGGTTGCCGTTCTCGAGTATACATGACGAATAGTAATTGAACTCTTTGTTAATTAAACCATGTGATTTGTTTAAAAACCGAATGGATTCGTCGTTTGTATTGTAAACCGTTATTCCGAGATAAGTAGATGCCCAAATACAACCGTTGTAATCTTCAATCAATGCAGTAACTTTCGGATGAGAGATTTCGAAAGCACTGCTATAAATTCGTTTGATTTTAAAATCGCTCAATTGAACCACTGCCACTCCCGTATTTGTGGCCAGCCAGATTTCATTCTGGTTTTCACGGAAAAGAATGTCTTTTATTTCAACGAGGCTGCTGCACGGGTGGTCGATGAACTCGAATCCTTTGTTGCGCGTTAATTGAATGCGATAGAGCCCATGACTTGTGCCCAAAAGAATAAGATTGCTTTTTCCTATTTGGTTGGCTGTGTAAGCTGTAATTCCAGATTCTAAACTGAATTCTTGCACTTGTTTATTCGCAGGGTTGTAAGAAGTTATTTTGTTTTCACCTGTCATCAGAAGCAGAGAGTCTGAAAAAATAGAAATGTCTCGCATTGTCGCGTCATCTCTGATGTCATCGCGAATGTGTGTGGTGATTTTTTTTGTTTTTAAATCCAAGCTAACGAGGGTGCGGCGGCCTTCTGTAGTGAAATACAATTGCTCATTGAATACAAGGCCGTCATAAGATGAAAAGGTTGTGTCAGTGAGAAGCCCCGTTTCACCTCGTTCGTTTTGCTCAAGTATATTCGGAAATCCCAAAAAGTAACGTTTATTGTTGTGTTCAATAATTCTTCGTCGCACAAGGGCCTCGTTTCGTTCTGTCGGTGGGTTATCAATTGCTTTTTCTGAAAGGGCTGGTTGATAGGACACGAGAATCATCCCTTGGTTAGTTCCAACGAATACTGCATTTTCATTTACTCGGCAGATACAGCGGTACTGAAGGTTTGAATCTTTTCCGAAAAGCAGTGCGTAATAATTACCATGAAGGGTGACATGGGGAATTGTGTTGTTTTCAATTCGGATGATGGCTCCCGAAGATTCTTCATCGAAAAAACTCACTCCTGTTTTATCAATTAATTCTGGATGTTCAACAAATTCGTTATTCTTCAGTATGAATACCCGCCAGCCATTCCAGTTAATAACTCCGTGCCTTGGCGAAAGTATGAGATTCCCAGAAGTCCTGCTGGTTGGCATGGGAATTTTAATTCGTTCCGATGGGTTGCCAAGGTTGATGCGATAAATGTCAGATTTGTTGGCGGAAAATAAAAGGTCCCCTTGGTAAATCAAGACACTTGCTTTAGGTCCAACAGCAGTTGTTTCTTTGAATAATATTCTGTTATTCTGTTTAACAATTAGAAGTCCGGTATCGAAAAGAAATGCCGTTGTGTCGTTTGAAAAGGCTATGGATAAAGGCTTGTCGATTGAAAGTTTTTTGAAAGTGAGTTCTTGCGGATTCAATAAAATGAGCCCGTCGGCTTCGGTCAGCAAATAAAGTAAATCACCATTTTTTTTAATGTGGTTTATCCTGTTGTCGTGAAATATGTTGGGGTGAGAGGAGCTGTTGAAATTCTCGATATGATAACCGTCGAAGCGGGAAAGGCCTTTCTCTGTGGCGATCCAGATGTAACCGCTTTGGTCTTTGACCAAATCAGAAACTTCATTGGCAGGAAGTCCAGAATTAATGTCATAAGGTGGCATTTGTGCGTAAATGGACTGCGCCTGCACGGAAGAACCATCTGTAAAAAATGAACACCACGCGACAATTGACCAGCAAAGGAAATTGCGAACTCCTGGAATAATTTGAAGACATAATTGTGACACGCTCAAATTTAGTGGTTTATTCAAGATTGGTTATCATTATCATTGCGGAATACCTCGGTTACTTGAATTACGACCATTTAATTCAGGATTTCAATCCAAATAAAAGCAGTCTTAATGAAACGCTTGAGACCATTAGTGCAAGCGATTTGAAAAAGGGCGTTACCTGCCAATATTCGCCAGCTGGAGAAGTTCTGTAAACGGCAATATCAAAAACATTGTTCTCGGTAAAATCTCCGGTATCACCTCAATTGAATTGAATTAGTTCGGCTTGCGAAACATCTTTCGTAGAACCTTGCGAAGCACCTTTCGCAGAACCTTTCAACGAATCTTTAAACCGCTATCGAATACACATCTTCATGTGTATTGGGATATATTTTGACGTCGTCTTGACGCGGTAATTTTACGTCCCTATATCCTAACTTCATTACGCGTGTTAATAAAGTGCGGGGTTATGTGAATAAAGCGTAAAAAAAAGAGCATGGTACATTCGAGAAGTTTTGGCAAGCAATTATTGCAATTGGCAGTAGTTTCATTTTTGTTATTTACAAGTAATCAAAGTTTTGCTCAGGATGCCGATGGGGATGGTATAGTCAATAATCTCGATATAGATGATGACAACGACGGGGTATTGGATGCAGTGGAATCGCCAGGTTGCTTCTTTAGCACTGCGAATTGGAATAACTCTCCAAAATCAGATTTCGTAACAATTACCTCAGAGCTAGGCCTATTAAATCCTAATACGAGCCTGAGTGGTTTGACGGATGGAAATGGAGTGAACTCGGCTGTTCAATATACAACAGCTATAGCGCAAAGTCAACTAAATAAGGCATTGTTTAAGATGGAGTTTTTGGTTCCAACACAACTAGATGCGATTTACCTTCAAAAAACAAGTGCTACTCAACTTTTTGCAGCCACAGCTTCAAGTTTGAAAGTGCAGGGTTCGAATGACAATACTTCTTGGACTGATTTAACAGCGGCCATTGCATGTCCTGCAAATGCCACAAACATCACTGCAAATGGTTCAGTTTCCTTGACGAACTCCAATAAATTTGTTTTAACTACCAATGCTGGAGCCTATAAATATTACAGAATTTATGGCGTAGCAGCTGCCAATGTATTAGCTGGGATTGCAACTGAGTTTTATTTTGATGTAAATGTACCGGCATATCAAGCAAGCTTGTTCCCAAAATCTGCGTGCAGCAATGACACCGATGGCGATGGCATCGTGAATCATTTGGATTTGGATTCAGATAATGATGGATGTTCAGATGCGATTGAAGCTGGTAGTTCAACAACAGCAACCAGTACAAGCGTTTACCCAACAGGAACAGATACCAATGCGAATGGATTGTTGAATACATATGAAGGCGGAACGGCAGGAACGATCAATTACACGTCAAGCTATAGCCCTTATGCGATTGGGAATAACTGGGCGGCTTGTGTTGATACAGATGCCGATGGCATCAATGATGTTCTTGACATTGATGATGACAATGATGGAGTAGTGGATGCCATTGAAGCAGCAAGTTGCTACATGGCAGCAAGTGATTGGAACACGGCTGACAAAACATTGTATGCTACAATTTCCTCTCAATTAAACACGCTTGCACCGAACACCAATTTCAGTGCACTCACAGACAATGATGGTGCTGGAGCTGCAGTGCAATTCTCAACGGCTGTTGCTCAAGCACAATTGAACAAGGAGCTCTTCAAAGTGACTTTTTCGCAACCTGTGCGTCTGGATGCTTTGTACATTAAAAAAACAACCGCTACACAAATTTTTGCCGCAACTGCATCAAGTATCAAGTTACAAGGGTCGAATGACAACCTTGCTTGGACGGATCTTACTGCAGCAATCGCGTCCCCGGCAAATGCGACAAACATCACCGCAAATGGTGGTGTTTCACTCACCAATTCAAATAAATTTACGGTTACCACCAATGCAGGCAACTATAAATATTACCGTGTCTATGGTGTGCTTGCAGCAAATATCCTCGCAGGAATTGCATCCGAATTTTATTTTGATGTGAATACAAGCACCTATGTAGCATCCAACTTCCCATTAACGAACTGCACCGTAGATACGGACAACG
>JBIKVX010000125.1:0-6123 GCA_044356625.1 Flavobacteriales bacterium
TGCTTGTAAGGCAGATGCTCTGAACCAGCTGAGCTAAACTCCCTTCCTTTTTCAGGAGTGCAAATATATAACGTGAATCTGATTCTCCAAAAAAATTATGCGTTTTCTTCTGTTTCTTCCTCAGAGCTATCCTCAGAAGTCTCGAAATCAAGCATATCACGGCTCTTTAACAGTCCGTACCAGCTAAATAATTTTTTGATGTCGCTGTCGTACACACGATCCTCATCGAAATCAGGAAGAATTTTTCTGAATTCTTCACGCAACGCTGTGCCAGATAAATTGCTTGAAGGGTCTTCAGCTTCAGCGTAAACATTTTTCATGTTTGAAAGCACCTGCTTCAATGGCACATCTTCCTCATAGGTGAACATGCTAATGTCGGCCAGGGTACTAACACGCTGGGTGCTTAGGATTGGCTGACGCTTTCCATCAACTAAGGATTCTGCCACTACAGCAACTTTACCTGCCGATACCACTTTGAACAATCCAGATTTTCCGGATACTGAAATAATTTTTTCTAACTCTGTTGCCATACTTATTTTTTGAATGGAGGCAAATCTAATCAGTTCGAATAGAAAATTATCAATTCGATGTATAATTTTTCTATCTAACTTGGTCGCATGAATGCAAACATTCTTATTCTTTATGCCGGCGGAACCATTGGAATGTGGGAAGATCCTGCCACGGGGACACTGATTCCGCTTGATCTAAAAGATTTAAATAAGTACCTTCCTGAGATTCAAGGTTTGAACGTAAGCTATGAAGGAATTTCTCTAAAAACGCCTATTGACAGCGCTGAACTCACTCCCTCGGTTTGGACCGAGTTGGTTGAAATTATTGAAGCGAATTACAGTTTATTTGACGGATTTGTTATCCTCCACGGCACGGATACGATGGCATACACCGCCTCTGCACTGAGTTTTATGATTCAGGGATTGAACAAGCCGATTATATTAACCGGATCGCAATTGCCGTTGGGAAGGCTTCGCACCGATGGAAGAGAAAATTTTATAACAGCAATTGAAATTGCTTCAACAAGAAAAAATAACGAACCATTGGTTCAGGAAGTAGCCATTTGTTTTGGAGAACGTCTAATGCGTGGCAATCGCAGCTGGAAAGCCAATACGGAAATATTTGATGCATTTGATTCTCCGAATTACGGTAACCTCGCCAACATTGGAACCCATATTATTTTCAATGAACAACTTCTTTTTAGATCGAAGAAACCGTTGAAGTTTTCTAAGGAAATGACCGAAGGCGTTGGCGTTTTGAAATTATATCCAGGAATTCTACCTTTTTCCATTGCATACGCGTTGGGTCGTCCGAATATGAAAGTTTGCATCATTGAATCTTTTGGAGCTGGAAATGTCCCGCGCAATGAAGAGTTTTTAAATGTGTTCAAAGAAGCTATCGGTCGAGGAGTTTCAATAATAAACATTTCTCAATGCAGAAGAGGAAGTGTGGATGAAAGACTATATAAAACGGGAAAGGCCTTTGCCGAAGTAGGAGCTATATTCGGACATGACCTCACTTTTGAGGCGGCCATTACCAAGAGTATGTTCTTGTTAGCTCAAGGATTTTTTGGTGAAGATTTCCGTATGGCTTTGATAGAAAATATCGCCGGGGAGTTAAGTGAAAATTAATCCAACGAAAACAAGCGCTTCGCATTCGCAGTAGTAAGCGCAGCTGTTTCGTCGAACGAGAGACCCAATGATTTCCCAATAAATTCAACCGTGTGCGCAATGAATGCAGGTTCATTTCTCTTTCCGCGATTAGGCACCGGAGAGAGAAAAGGCGCGTCTGTCTCAACCACAAGTTTCTCTAACGGGATTTTTTGAATGCTTCCATCTTGATTTTTCTTGTAGGTGGAAGTTCCGCCAATTCCAAAATAGAAATTGTGGTAAGAAGATATTTTCCGAATCTCATTTTCACTTCCAGTGAAACAATGGAACACTCCGCGAAGCTCGGGACTATCATGCTCATTGAGGCATTCAAAGATTTCTTTGAACGATTCTCTTGCATGAATAACTAGGGGTAAATTGAATTCTTTCGCCCAGCCGATTTGCTCAATGAATGATTTTTTTTGATTCTCTAAATTGTCCTGCTTCCAATGTAAATCAATGCCTGTTTCACCAATGCCAACAGGCTTTACAACGGGAATAAGTGCCTTCATTCGAACCAAAATTTCTTTGTAATCGTCATTCACATCACACGGATGCAAGCCAATCATGCTGTGAAAAAAAGTAGGGTATGCTTCGCACAGCGCGAGCATAGGACCAATGCTCGACTCGTCTATATTCGGAAGAAGAACTTTACTTACCTCAAATGACTTCGCCCGTTTAACAACTTCGGCTAAATCTTCCTTGAAAACATCTAAATAAACATGGCTGTGCGTATCAATTATCATTTCGCAAAAGTAGGGAGTTCCTTTTGAATGTATCTTGCACCCGAAATGAATTCGAAGGCAAAAATTTTAGTGATTCGGTTCAGCAGTATCGGTGATATTGTTTTGACTTCTCCTGTTTACCGTATTCTTCAGGAACAGCTTCCGCAAGGTGCAGAGATTCATTTACTTACTCAAAAGCGTTTTTCTTTTGTGCAAGAAGCAAATCCGTATGTTAATAAAATTTGGGCCGTAGATAAGAGTGGGATGGAAGTTTTTAATGAATTAAAGGAAGAGAACTTCGATTACATTATAGATCTTCAGAATAGTCTACGTTCCAGGAGTATTCGGAAAAAATTGGGTGTTCTTTCTTTTCATGTGAACAAACAAAATTTCCGCAAGTGGATACAGGTAAATCTTGGTTTTTGGAAAGGTTCAATTGGGCATATCGTCGATCGTTACATCCATACGCTTAAAACGTTTAAAATTTCAAACGATGGCAAAGGATTGGAATATTTCATTCCTTCAACAACGAAATCCATCGGAGATTTACTTCCTCCAGATTTCATGGAAAGCAAATACACGGTTATCGCTGTTGGTGGCGCGCATGAAGGGAAACGTTGGAGTGAAGAAAATTGGGTAGAGCTCTCAGAAAAATTTCACGAGGAAAGAATAATTTGGATAGGGGGAAAGGAGGATTCAATTCAATTGAATCATTCACCTCTTCATCTTGATTTAATTGGAAAGTGTACCGTTCATGAAAGTGTTCGCATTATTGAACATGCGAAAGCTGTGATATGCGGAGATACGGGCATGATGCACATTGCTGCTGCATTCAAAAAAGACATTATTACTTTGTGGGGATGTACTACTCCTGATTTAGGAATGGGAGTTTATAGACCTCAGCCGAATGCAGGAGAGCATATGCACTCGGTGTATCTTCAAGCTAAAAGAAAAGGACGACCGTGTTCTAAGCTCGGAAACCATTGCAAATACGGTATGCACAACAAGTGTATAGATGTCATTCATGTGAATCATGTTGTAGAAGCATTTAATAAATTGAAAAACAAATGGCAATGAAAAAAGTATCACCAAAGGAAACGCTAACCATAGCTACGCATTTCGTTCTTCCTGAAAACACCAACACATTGGGAAATCTAATGGGAGGACAGCTCCTGAATTGGTTGGACATTGCATCTGCAATTTCTGCTCACCGATTGTGCAAGCGGGTAGTCGTTACCGCAGCCGTGAACAATGTTTCATTTCAACATCCAATTAAGTTGGGAGATATTGTTATTATTGAAGCGAAAGTCTCAAGGAGTTTTGCTACTTCTATGGAGGTATTCATGGATATCTATGTTGAACATCACACAACAGGCGAGAAGATCAAATGCAACGAAGCTATTTATACTTTTGTAGCTGTTGATCAAATGGGAAGTCCCATTCATGTGCCTGAATTACTTCCTGAAACGGAGGAGGAGAAGGCTCGTTTTGAAGGGGCATTAAGAAGGCGCCAATTGAGATTAATTTTAGCTGGAAAAATGAAACCAGAGGATGCTAGTGAATTAAAAGCTTTGTTTGCATAATGGATACTATTAAAGCACTTCATATCATATTTGTAGTTACTTGGTTCGCAGGACTTTTTTATATTTTCAGATTATTTGTCTATCATGCTGAAGCGCAAGAAACCAAGGAGGAATTCGAGCGGGAAATTCTCGTGAAGCAATATAAAATTATGGAGTGGCGCTTGTGGTATATCATCACATGGCCGAGTGCAATTTTAACGCTCATTTTAGGTGTAGCTCTTCTGTTTTTCAATCCGGGTTATCTTACAGAACCATGGATGCTTCTGAAATTGTTTTTTGTATTCTGTTTGTTCGCCTACCAAATATTTGGTCAAGTCATTTTTAAAAATCTATATGAGGACAGAAGAACATACAAGGCATTTCACATGCGCATGTTAAATGAAGTAAGTACGTTGATATTAATTGCTGTTGTTTTTTTGGTAGTCAGAAAAGATGAACTAAGCTGGGTATGGGGAATATTGAGTATAATTGGAATTGGATTAATTTTAACTTATGCTGTTCGCTCCTATGCAAATTACCGCAAGAATGGCGATCCTTCATAAAACAAAAAAGTAATTTCATATCTTTATAAAAAATCAAAAGGAAATGTCACGATTCTTCTTTCTGTTATTTATCGCATTTCAGACACTATCTGTTCATTCGCACGCTCAAAAGAAAGGTTTACCTGTTTGGTTAGCTGCTGAAAAGAAGAATGACAAGCTGGTATATGTAAATGGGGTAACTATTGCCAACGATACCGATGCTGAAATGCCAACGCGCATAACAGTTGAGTTTATTGGTTCGGAATCAAAAAAGGCTACTTTCGATACATTCAGTGATAGAGGGAATTTTGAATTTTACCTACGCCCGAATGCATTGTATCACATTGCGTTTGAAAAAGAGGGGTATCTGACTAAGATGCTTGAAGTAGTTACAGATAACATTCCAGATAAAGAGTGGAAGGTAGGTTTTAGTTTGGAACTTCAAGTTTCTATGGAAATTTCAGTTGAAGGATTCAGTCAAGAGTTACAATTATCACCTTACGCAAGATGCATGTATAGCGCTAAAACGAAAAAAATTGAATTTGACAAAGCGTTTTCTAAAGAGTCAAAATTGAATTGGGAGAAGGAACGAATCCGCTGCTTAAAAAAATAACTTAAAGGGCGTAATGCCCTTTTATTTTTTCAAATAAAACATAGGACAGTTTGTAATAGCTTTCGTTTGTCCATCCCGCGATGTGCGGTGAAAGCAGGACGTTGGGGTAGGTAAGAAGCTTTTCGAAAAGCGGATTGTCATTCAGCCCTTCTAATGAAGATTTTTCGAAAGGGAGCACGTCTAGAGCAGCATGCGTTACAATCCCTTCATCCAATGCATTCACGAGATCAAGCGCATTCACATGTCCTCCGCGCGAAGTGTTGATGAATATGATTTTCTTTTTGAATGAACGGAAGAATGCTTCGTTGGCGTATTCTTTGGTCTCTTCGCTTAGTGGTAAGTGCAAGCTTACAATGTCAGCAGTTTCGTATATTTCTTGAAGGTTAACACGCTTCGCCAATGAACCGAATGAACGTTCGGTGTATTTGTCAAATTCAATAACAGACGCTTCAAATCCGGATAGTTTTTTAGAAACGCTTTGTCCCATGTGCCCGAAACCGATAAGCGCAATGGTTTTTCCTTTTATTTCAAACCCGCGATGCTCTTCGCGCAGCCATTCTTTTCTTCGAACACTTGCATTCGCTAGATGAATGTTATTCGCTAAAGCCAATAGCATTCCAACCACATGCTCACCTACAGCATCGCTGTTTCCTTCTGGAGAAGAAAAGACTTTTACTTTATGTTTTTCGCAACTTTCGAGGTCTATAATTTCGAGTCCAGATCCGCTTCGCGCGATAAATTCCAAATTACTTCCAGCTTGAATCAATTGCTCGTCGAAAGAAATACGGCTTCTAAGAACAATTCCGTTGAATTCTGAAATGCAATTCAATAATTCATCGTATGAAATAGAATAGTTGAATTCGCATTCGAAGCCTAACTCATTTAACTTTTCAGAAAGAACAGGATGAACAGTTTCCAGGAAGAGAATTCGCTTTCCCATTAAAATAGGCTATGGGGTAAGGAAGTGAAATGCGTGAGGAAATAATGTCCAACACTGAAATAAATGATAAGACCTACAATGTC
>JBIKVX010000124.1:0-6123 GCA_044356625.1 Flavobacteriales bacterium
TATTTCACGTTTGGGGCACATTGGACAGAGCTTTCAGATAACACAATGGTATCCAAAGCCAGCGGTTTATGATCGAAACGGATGGCATCAAATGCCCTACTTGACTCAAGGAGAATTTTACAGTGAGTTCGGTTCTTACGACGTAAGTATTACACTTCCGAAGAACTACATCTTAGGCGCTACCGGAGATTGTCAAACACCTTCGGAAGTAGCTTTTATGAATGAGCAAGCTGAAAAGGGACAAGAAAAAATTGAACAGGCAGGCAGAGATGCAGATGCTTTCATGGCCAATAAAGACTTAAATGAATTCCCAGAATCGTCGAAAGAATGGAAAACAGTGCGCTACATACAATCTCGCGTGCACGATTTCGGATGGTTCGCAGACAAGCGTTGGATTGTTTTAAAAGGAAATGTTGAAACACCTGCAAACAAAAATCAAGTAACCACTTGGGCCTTATTCACTCCGGAGAGTGCGAAGTTATGGAGCAAGTCTTCAGAGTATTTGCACGATGCGATATACTATTATTCATTGTGGAATGGCGATTACCCGTACAATCAAGTCACCGCCGTAGACGGTACCATTAGCGCGGGCGGTGGAATGGAATATCCTAATGTAACGGTTATTGGCTCTGCGGGAAATGATCGTACGCTTGAAACAGTGATTATGCACGAAGTTGGTCACAATTGGTTCTACGGAATTCTAGGAAGTAACGAGCGCGATAACGCATGGATGGATGAAGGATTGAACTCATTCAATGAAGATCGTTACATGGATACTAAATATCCGGATGCTACATTAGGTGCCGCAATAGGTATTGGTGGACTAGATAAGACTTTGGGAATATCAGATTTTTCACAACGTTCATTAAGTGAATTGTCTTACTTAATCTCTGCTTCTCAAAACCTCGATCAACCTTTGCAATGTCATTCAGACAACTTCACCGAAATCAATTACGGAGGAATCGTGTACAAGAAGACGGCGTTGTTATTCTACTATTTAAAAGGGTATTTGGGCGAACCGTTGTTCGATCAGTGCATGCACAATTATTTCGAAAAGTGGAAATTCAAACACCCGCAACCGGAAGACATTCAAAGTGTCTTTGAAGAGACTACAAATCAGAAACTCGATTGGTTCTTCAATGAATTAATCAAGACAACAGAGAAGATCGATTTCAGTATTACTCGCATTAAACAGAATACCGTTGAACCCGGAAATTCGAAAGTGAAAGTAAAGAACACCGGCTATGCGGCAGGTGCAGTATCTATCGGAACAGAAGGAAGTAAGACTCCAATCTGGACGAAAGAAGCCATTGCTCCAGGAAAATCTGTTTGGATAACTGCTCCAAGTTCGTCTTCTTATTCGATCGATCCAGAAGGAGTAATCCCTGAAGTAAACAGAGAGAACAACACCATGAGAAGTTCAGGTCTATTTAAGAAAGTAGAGCCTGTTAAGATGAAGTTCTTCTCAAGCATCGACAATCCGAAGCAAACAGAATTGTTCTACCTTCCAATGTATGCGTATAACGTGCACGATGGAAGCATGATTGGAGTTAACCTTCACAACAAACAAATCCTTCGTAAGAACTTCGAATGGAATGTTTCTCCACTTTATAGCTTTAAGAGAAAAGCAGTCAACGGATTCGCTAGTGTGGCTTACCACAAATTGAATTTCACGGCAGGAACGAAAGTTCAACGTTTTGGAATGGATGATTATTCAACGGAAATAAGTAATTCGTATGACAACTACATGTTGTTCAAACCTTATGTAGCTTATACCTTCCGCAACAAGCCTTCTAATTTCAATAAGGGCACTGTTGTAAATGTCGCTTTGGCTTATCAATTCCAATGGATGAGAAATACGTTTAACTATAACAATACAGAGGATATATACAATTACAGCCGCGAATTCATTCAGTTCGATGCGAATTGGTCTCAGAAAATGGGTCCACGTCAAACACTGAATGTAAACGGACGTATCCTTCAGCAAGCATCTTATGTACGTGAAGCTTCTTCTCAGATCGGAACCTTATTTAGTGCCGGCGGAGAGTATCGCTTCAAATACTCTTTATCAAAAGATCGTCATGTGTATGTGAAAGCATTCGCCGGTTACCAAGCAGATAATAACGCTTTGAATAGCCTCCAAAACGGAGCATTCGGTTTATCTGGAATTTCTGGAACGTATGACTACGCTTTCGACAATCTCTATTTAGGCAGAGGTTCAAATTCAGGAATTGCAGGTGAGCAAGTTGCAACAGGGATGGGCAATCTCGGGGTGAACCTTCGCAATGTTGGCGCAACAAAACGCTTGCTTTCAACAACAGTTGGAATCGAACTTCCATTTAGAATTTCATTGCAAGCAACAATTCTAGACGCTTGGAGTCCGGCATGTCCAAACTTCAATGCTGAAGGTGTTTATTGGAACACGTCAGCAGTAATTAATATTATTCCAAATATTTGGAGTGTGACCCTTCCAATTTACGGAAGTACCAAAGTTCAAGAGGCCCAATTACCAGGTTACTTCAACGGTGTAATGATGAACATTAACCTCGTTGGCCTAGAACCATTTGCTCTTATTCGCAGCATTGCCGGAAAATAAGATGAAGAACAAAGTCTATTTCGCTTCAGACTTTCACCTTGGTGCGCCAAACTTCGAAGAGAGTTTGGTGCGCGAAAAGAAAGTTGTGCAATGGCTTGAAGAGGCTAGGGTAGACGCAAGCGAAATATTCTTGGTTGGAGATGTGTTCGATTTTTGGTTTGAATACAAGCGCGCTGTGCCAAGGGGATTCACGCGTTTGCTCGGAAAGATTTCAGAAATTACAGACAGCGGAATTCCCGTGCATTGGTTCATTGGAAATCACGACATGTGGATCTTCGATTACCTTCCACAAGAATGCGGCATCACGCTTCATCGCGCTCCCATCGTGCGCGAATGGAACGGCAAGAAGTATTTCATTGGACACGGAGATGGACTTGGCCCTGGAGACAATGGCTACAAGATTTTGAAGAAATTCTTCGCATCAAATTTCTGTCAATGGCTCTTCGCGAGACTACATCCGAACTTCGGAATATGGCTTGCACAGCAGAGTTCAGGATACAGCAGAAGTGTTTCAGGAGAAAGCGATAAAACATTTTTGGGTGAAGAGAATGAATGGCTAGCAATCTTCGCGAAAGAACAACTTCAAAAAGAGCACTTCGATTATTTCATTTTCGGACATCGTCATTTGCCCATGCAAATAAAAGTGGGAGAAAATTCAGAGTACATTAACATTGGAGACTGGCTTCATCATTATACCTACGGAGTCATGGAAGACGGAATTTTCGAATTGAAAAAACTCAACGCATAACTTCCGCCACCACTTCTTTCCAACCTTTCCATTCGTTGCATTCCGAAAAACTTTCGTTGTGCCACAGCAAACAAAAAGGAACTTGTAGTCTTTCACACGTTTGTTTCAATTCTTTCAGTTTAACAACGGCTTCTTCTGTGGATAGTTTCATATATCGATTCAACGTCGCGTCCATGGCTACAAACGGGTGCAACAACAAAGAAGTTTCTTTTTCCTGTTTGAAGTCATACCAAAAATGGGGCAGGGCAGTACCAGTCTTGAATCCAACCACATCGGCAAAGCCCATTGTGTAATCATTCTCTATTTCGCATTGAAGAAGATTGCTGTATGTTTCAGCACCGTTCATTTTCAGATAATGCATGCGCGCATGCGTAACTTTCTTTTCAGTTAAAAATTGAAGTCTTCGAATTTCTTCTTTCAATATAGAAATATCAGAATGTGAAGCAACTCCCGGATGAATACCCACACGATGCTTTTTCGAAATCGATTGAATCAAGGTTTGAAGAGATTTGCTCGAGTAAGGAACATTCTTATCGTACGCACCGAAGTTGGCCAGCAAAAAGAAATAGGTCAAATCAAATCCAGCCTTCTGTTGAAGTGCTTCAATGTAATCATAGGTATTATAATCGTCTGCGCGCAGGCGAAGCAATACAAGCGTTCTTCGAAATAAATTTCCAAATTGAAACTTCACAAGATCCTTCGCAAATCCACCGGCTGTTCTATAAATTCCTTTGTGCGAATAAGCATAAGCGCTGTCTACATCTACCGTCAATTGAACTTGGCGTGAAGTAGGCGTGTATTCGAAGAAAGGAAAACGTTCTTGAATGGCTCTTAACAAGACCAAGCGCCATTCATCAATGATCGGACGCTCGAGCCAATTGCGTTTGCTTAAAAGGCTGTTCTTACTCTCAAATCGACCAAAGGCATCGCGCGCAGCAACAACTTCTTCCTCATAGCGACTCAGCAAAATGAAACTCGCAGCAAAGACATCAAAGTTGAAATGAAAGGCGCCGTTGTCGGACACTTCAAAAGGAAAATCAAAACGATCTGATTTTTCAATTGAATCATTTTCGAAAAAATCGGAGCGAGAAATATGCAAATGATTGTCCCAAGTTTCTTCCGAGTAAATCAACTTAGCTCCTTTGAATGCATCGAATTCAGATTTGTCCTTTACCATGAAAAAAGAAACACCCACTGGACTGAACAGCGTTTTCAGCGCGTAATTCAAGCGAGAAGAATCTATTTCAGAATAAATAGCAATCAAGCGAAGAATGATTTTATGCTGGATAAAATGATTTCAGCGGAATGTCCATTTCCATATAGATCAATAGATTCTGGCATTCCGTTCATCAAGAAGGATTGACTTTCAATTTTGATTTTATTCAAATCGTTGTGAACCACTTTCGCAAATCCGTTGTCAACCAATTCGGTCCATTCGGTTTCGCCACGAAGGATTAAACAAGGTGTTCCCATGTAAAAGGCTTCTTTGCACAATCCCCCCGAGTCTGTCCAAACCAACGATGCTTTCGTCAATTTTTCAAGTGTGTCTGTGTAATTAAAAGGAGGAAATAGAATGAAGCTCTCATTCAATTTCAATCGTTCCCATTCCTCTTTCCAATCCGAATTCTCCAATGAAATATTGGTTCTCGGGTGAATTGCAAAATGCAACTCCTTTCCTAGATCAATGGAAATTTGAAGTAGTTCTTGTAAAAAGGGCAGTAAGAATTCCGGATTATCTACGTTCGAAGGCCTGTGCAGCGTTAAGAAGATATATTCCTCGCGCTCTTTCGCAATACCGTTAGAATAGTAAAGAGCATTATCCAACATCACATCTCCGCATTCAACAACAGCAGGGTTAGCGGCAGTAGCATTCCTTTCAGATGTATTTTGAAATCCTTCTTTTTGCAATTGTTCCGTTGCACCAGCAGTAGGAGTGAAGAGCAGGGTGCTTAAATGGTCCGTAGTTACACGATTGATCTCTTCCGGCATTTGTCTGTTGAAAGAACGCAAGCCTGCTTCAACGTGTGCAATGGGAATCTGCATATGAGCAGCGGCAAGTGCTCCGGCCAATGTGCTGTTCGTGTCGCCATACAATACCACCATATCTGGTTTGTGTTCCTCATAAGCCTTTTGAAGTAACATAGTCATGTGAGCTATTTGCTCAATGCTATTTCCGGAAGGTGCTTCTAGCAAAACATCGGGTAATTTAATTTTCAAATCTGTAAACAATTGTCCCGACATACTTTCAGAAGAATGTTGCTGTGTATGAATTTTAATTTCCTGAAAGAGTGAATCGTTTTCTATAGCACGAGTGAAAGCCGCAGATTTAATTATTTGCGGACGAGCACCTACTACCGTTAGAATTTTCTTCATACCATCATTTTTCCTTCGTCTGCAAAGCTATAATAACTGCTCTCAGTTACAATCAAATGATCCAAAACTTGTAATTCCAAAACTCTTCCTGCTTGAATGAGCTTTTCGGTTACACGAAAGTCTTCAGCACTTGGGGTTAGGTTCCCACTCGGATGGTTGTGTGCTAAAATCAATTGTGAAGCTTTGTGTTGAAGGGCCAGATGGAAGATACGCTTAGGATCTACCACTGTTCCGCTGAATCCGCCTTCGGATACCTTTTCAAGCTTAATCACTTGATTATTTCTAGAAAGAAATAACACCCACATTTCTTCGTGATTCAAATCGGAAAGATGTTGGTGAAATATCTCGAACGCATGGGCTGAGCTTCCAACCGAAACACCCTTCTTTCGCTCTGCAGCGCGCTTTC
>JBIKVX010000126.1:0-6119 GCA_044356625.1 Flavobacteriales bacterium
TTCTTCTCTCTTATTTGTGCCGTTCAAATGAATGCACAAACATGGCAAGTTGGAAACACCACCCTTACAGAAAGTGACCTCGTTACGGGTTTAAGCCTTCCTTGGGAAATGGTTTGGGGACCCGATGATTTTATCTGGTGTACCACCCGTGTAGGAAAGGTATTGCGCATTGATCCTTCAACCGGAACGTATACTTCAATCCTAGATAAAACTTCTTTAATTCCATACAGTGGTGGAAGTGAGCCGGGAATGTTAGGTATGGCTTTGCATCCAGATTTTTTGAATACTCCGAAAGTTTATGTGGTGTATAATTACACCCAAGGGAACAATGTAAAAGAGCGTTTGTCTATGTTCGATTGGGACGGAACAGCTTTGGTGAACGAAGTTCAATTAATCAACGCGATAGGTGGAAATTCAATTCACAACGGTTCACGTTTGGTAATAAGCCAAGACCAAAAAATAATCATGTCTACTGGAGACACTGGAGATGGTGGAGTTAGCTCTCAAGATTTGTCTTCATTAAATGGTAAAATTTTACGCATTAATTTGGACGGCAGCATTCCTGCTGACAATCCAGATCCTGCGACCTATGTATATTCATACGGACACCGCAATTGTCAAGGTTTGGCAGTTGGTCCTAACGGAATCATCTATGCCTCTGAGCACGGACAAAACAACAGCGATGAGTTCAACATCATTGAGCCAGGAAGAAACTACGGTTGGCCAACTGTTCAAGGTGCATGTAACACCACCGCAGAAATTAACTACTGCACAGCGAACAATGTAAAAGAGCCTTTGATTGAATGGTCTCCATGTCGCGCCGTTAACGGAATCGAATACTACAATCACCCTTCAATTCCAGAATGGAACAACTGTATTCTTATGGCTGTATTAGGCGGATTGAATAGCTCTTACGAGCGTATGACAGTTTTGCACTTGAGTGCAGATGGCCAGTCTCTTACAACAGCTGACGTAAGTGGTTCCAACACAAACTCAGATGCATTCTTTCAAAGCTTTAACAAGCGTCTTCGCGACATTTGTGTGAATCCACATGACGGCTCTGTTTACGTTGCTTTAAATGGAGCACAGTATCCAGGCTCTGGTCCGAACACCATTAAGAAATTCCAAAACTTGGTTTGGGCTGGAGTTCAAAACGAAGGGTTATCTCAGAACTTGAATGTGTTCCCAAATCCAGCTTCAGAAAGAGTAACTGTTGAATTCTCTTCGAATCAATTGGGCGGAAATTATTCGGTGTATTCTTTTTCAGGAGCATTAATGGTGGAAGGAAAGATTGCAACTCTGAAAAACGAATTGAATGTTTCTGAATGGTCGAAAGGAAATTATTTTGTGGTTTCTGAATCATCTATTGGGACAACATCTAAGACGTTTATCGTTCAGTAATAAATGAATAATATTTTTATTTCGAAGACAGCAAAGTGGATTTCACTTTGCTGTTTTTTTTTAGTGAGTAACGTTCTGTTTGCTCAAATAGTTCAGAAGAATATTGGCTATGAAGTCCTTGAAGATTCTGCCTTTGTAACCATTGAAGTTTATGACAGCTATACCGGTTATCCAATTCAAGCGACTGCTCAGGTTGGAACGCAAACGTTTCAATGCAACGAGTTAGGTAGAGTTTCGGTTTACTGTAAAATCAGAAAGTGTGTCGATTTTGTAGCAGAGGGGTATTACGACAGAGGATATTGCTTGAGCAATGACGAAGTGTTCAAGAAGAATGAGGTCATTCGCCTTGACATGAGTCCCATTTCAAAGCAAATGGAAGCCCTTACTGTTATTGGTTACAACAACAAGCGCAGCAACCTCACCACTCCGGCGAGCATTGGACTTGTGAAAGTTAATGCGCATTATGGCGATGGCTCTTCGTTACAAAACGCATTCAATTCGGTGAGCGGCGTGTCTTACGATTCTCGTGGTTACGGGGGAAGTACTCGCTTGAACATTCGCGGAAGTTTTTTCAGAGCGCCTACTACTATTCGAAATGTGAAGATGTATTGGAAAGGAATTGCATTGACGAGCGCAGACGGACAGTCACCTCTTGAGATTGTAGATCCTTCGAATGTTGCCAACGCGAATATCTTGAAAGGTCCAGGCAGTGGGGTGTGGGGAAATGGAACTGGAGGAGTTGTTCTCTTTACGCCTTTTTCATTGAACCAGTCGGTATATGCAAAGGTACAATTTGAGCACGGTGAATTCGGATACAACAAAACGGTATATCAAGCTGGAGCAAGTAAGAACGGATTCAGTTTAATGGTGAGTCAAGTGAATCAGGAAACCAAAGGTTATCGCAATCAAGAAGCGAACAAAAAAGAACAAACCTTACTCGAGTTTTCTGCCAACACAAAACGTTGGAAGCACTATGTCATGGCCATGCGTTACAAAGGGTATTGGGAATTGCCCGGAGCCATTTCAACAGCACAGATAGCTGTTGACCCGCGTCAAGCCAATGCGTTCAGCGTAGCGAATAACGCACATGTGGATCGCACGCGAGACATGCTCGGATATTCAGGTGAATATCTTTCGAAAAAGAATTTTTTACTTGAGCTTTCAGCGAATCTCTTTCAAACCGAAAAAATAAATCCCTACGGAACATCAGCTGTTTCAAGCGGATACAAAGATGAGAATGCAAAAGGAAATGGAGAGCGAGCGGTCTTATCGAAAGCTTTCGAGCTAAATAAAAATGGAAATTTTCCTGTTAAGTTAAAGTCATCGTTGGGACAAGAGTTTCAATTTGAAAATTTCCAGTTGAATGAATTCGGATTGTTGAATGGTGAATCGAACGGTGTTTCGAAATACAACTTCAACGTAGATTATATTACTTCGAATTTTTTCTATCAGATGGAAGCGGAAGTGGCGAAACGCTTGTTTGCAACGGCTTCTGTTGGATTGAACAACACACAAGCGCGTATAACAGGAACTTCTAAAGATGCTGCGCAGCAATTGGTAGTGATCGAAGCCTACACCAACGCGAATCCACAGGCGAGACTTTATCCGAATGTTGGAATAAGTTATTCCTTAAAGAAAAGTGAAAAATTGGGGAATTGGAATGTATTCGGAAATTACAGCACCGGCAGCAGTGCGCCCACAATCTTTGAGCAATACGATTATTCAAATCAATATTTGAATGAAAATTTGAAAAATGAATTCGCTCGAAATGTTGAATTCGGAGTGAAAGGAGCCGGTAAGATGTGGTTTGTTGAAATGAGCATTTACGATCAGCAAATTACCGATGCGATTGTTCCGAAAGAGACTTTGTTTAATGGTTACTATGCAACATACATCAACGCAGGGAAGGTTGTTCAGCGAGGTATGGAGTTTACCGGAAGTGGCACTTTGGAGTTAGAGAGAGCCCGTGTTTATGGCTGGGTGAGCGGTTCTTGGACGAACTATGAATTGCTCGACGAGAGTGGTTCGGGAAGAATGCCGGGTATGCCCTTGGCGCAGTGTAACGGCGGTTTGAAATTTACTGGATTTTATGGATTCGGATGGTCCGTTACGAATCAGTGGACAGACAAGGCGCCGTTGAATTCAACTCAAACCGAATGGTCGGCTGCGAGAAACGTTTTGAATTCTGAATTCGCTTATGGACATACATTCATTAAGCGCGACGAAGTTGCGGGGGATTATGATTTAGTAACGCGAATTAGACAAGTTGGTTCTATCAATATGAATATTGGAGCGAATAACGTATTGAATACGAATTACACAACTTTCTATCAGTTGAATGGAGTAGGAGGAAGGTTTTTCAATCCGATGGCGCGAAGAAATTTTTATTCAAAAATTACTATACACTTCTTCATGTAAATTTGCAGCATGTTAAAAAAGAGCCTTTTCTTTTTGTTATTCGTTTCATTTGCAATGGTGAGTTGTGATCCAACGCCTATAGCGGAAGCTAAATTTGAATTTGAGGAAAGTCTTCAATGGAAAAAGAGTGAGCCGGTTTCGTTGAAATTGGATATTCGCGAAAACGCTGAGCCCTGTCAGCTTTTTCTCGATGTTCGCTACACCACACTTTTTCCTTTCGATAAATTACAATTACACGTCAAAGAGATTTCAGACAAGGGCATTGTTATTCCTCGCGATGTGACAGTAGAAATAAAAAATCAAGAGGGATTTATCGGAGACATTAGCGGCGACATTGGCGACATTGAGCGCGAGTTAGATTCGAATAAGCAATACACGGATCATGGCGTTTATACCTATGAGATTTCTTTCAATCATCCAGTTGATGTGTTATTGGGAATCATGGAGCTTCGATTAAGAGCAGTTCCAAAAGCGAAGAAGTCATGAGAGATTTTAAAACATTTTCATTTCATACGCTAGGTTGTAAACTGAACTTTTCGGAATCGAGCACGCTTGCCCGTGATTTTCAAGAACAAGGTTACGGAAGAGTAGAGTTGGAGGAGGGGCCAGATGTCTTGGTCATTAACACTTGCAGCGTTACCGATGAAGCCGATCAGAAATGTCGCTATACAGTGCGAAGAGCGAAGCGTTCGAATCCGGATGTATTCATTGCAGTCATTGGTTGCTACGCCCAATTAAAGCCAGAAGAAATTTCAAAGATTGAAGGTGTAAATGTGGTGTTGGGCGCGAATGAAAAATTTAATTTGATTGATCGCATTAAAGCATACGACGAATCGGAAGGAAAAATATTTGCTGGAGAGATTAAGGACGTGAAGGAATTCATTCCTTCATTTTCATCGGGAGATCGAACACGAACATTCTTAAAGGTTCAAGACGGATGTAATTATTTCTGCGCGTTCTGCACCATACCCTTGGCTCGCGGAAGATCTCGAAGCGCGAATGTGGAAGCGACATTGGAAGAAGCGAAGAAGGCCATAGCGAGCGGTGCAAAAGAGATTGTTCTGACAGGAGTAAACATTGGTGATTTCGGAACAAGTCACAACGAGACGTTGTTCGATTTGATTCAAAAGTTAGACGAACTAGAAGGAATAGAGCGATACAGAATCAGCAGTATTGAACCGAATTTATTGACGAATGAAATCATTTCATTCGTTTCAACTTCAAAACATTTCATGCCGCATTTTCATATTCCCTTACAAAGTGGAAGCGATGATATTTTGAAAGGCATGCGTCGTCGATACAGAACCGATTTATATCGTGAAAGAATTGAGTCTATTAAATCTGCAATGCCGCAAGCTTGCATTGGGGTAGATGTGATTGTCGGTTTTCCAGGAGAAACCAACGAGCACTTCAATGAAACGGTTGAATTTTTGAAAGACTTGGATGTTTCTTATTTGCATGTGTTCACCTACAGCGAGCGTGCGAATACGACCGCCTTGCGTATTGAAGACATTGTTCCCATGGAAGTTCGTAACGAACGAAATAAAATTCTACGTTTGTTGAGCGCGAAGAAGCGCGCGGCGTTTGATGCTTCGTATAAAGGTCAAACAATGCCAGTGTTGTGGGAAAATGTAGATGATGAAAACATGATTGCGGGTTTCACACCGAATTATATCAAAGTGCGAAAACCCGCAAGTCAGTTTGTTTCGAATGAAACGAGTCAAATCGAGTTATAAAGTTCTATACCATGAAACAAATGGAATAGGCCTAGTCACATAATTCGTATTTATTCCTGCTAGTGTAAATTGAATGGCACGTCCATCACCTTGGCTTCTGCGAAGAGCTGGCATAAAAACAAAAAAAGGAGTGTCGTTTTTATTTGCAGTAACTACGACAGTGCCAGTCTGAGTCCAAGAGTCGTAGTTGTAGTTTGTTGTTGTTCCGTTTGCCTTCATAAGACCAAACATAGAATCGAAAACAAAACTGGTTTTTTCGTTAATACGTACACTCGCTGCCAAAGATCCAATAATTCCTTGACTAGCAGGTTTGCTTCGCTGTGGAACATATTGAGAAGCAGGATAGGTGCCAGGCACATTTTGGGTCTGATTAAAATCGAAATAGCCATAACCCAGGCCAAAAGTTAGATTCTTTTCTCGGTCTCCGAAAGTTACGTTGCCAAAAGATAAAGAAAGAAAAGTTGAGGGATCAATATATCCGCCGTTACCAACAATTTCTCCTAACGAAAAATTTAATTTTGGGTTTTTCGTTTGAAAGCTATATTTCGCAGCAATGGCGAATGG
>JBIKVX010000127.1:0-6089 GCA_044356625.1 Flavobacteriales bacterium
TTGAAAAAGATGCTGTCAAGGCCAAGAAAATGACAGCTGATCTTTTTAGTATATTTAAAATCATTGGTTTCAGTATGGTTTCCTATGTTAAGACAATAATACGAAAGAATAGGTTGCACTTAAGTCAATTTGGGAAAAAGAAAAGACTAACCTTGAAGTGTTAGCCTTTTTTATTTGGGTGTTTCAACAATGAAATTATATTTGTGAAAAATTAAACCATGGGACATTCACACGACGATCACGGAAACATTCCACACGAAGCTGAACAAAACGAAATAGGCGGACCAGTACTTTTCGCAGTTACGCTATTTGCATTGGCTATTGCCATTGTTTACTTCCTTATTCAGTGGTCATAAAAGATTAGCGTCTAATGGTCATCTCTTTCAAGAGATGGCCAGCTCCGGCGTAGATGTCAATTACCCAAAGCACGTAGCGCGCATCTGTCATTACATTTCGGCAGATTTCAGAATTGAAGTAAAGGTCGCTCATGGTACTTTCCCAGGTTCTATCGAAGTTTATTCCTATCCATTCGCCGTTTCCGTTTAAGGCCGGAGAACCAGAATTCCCGCCTGTTGTATGATTGCTTCCTGTGAAACAAACAGGCAATGTTCCATTCACACCATAACTTCCGAAGTCTTTCGTTTGCAACAACATTTTCAAACGATCGTTAATTTCGAAATCTGGATTTCCTGTGCTGTTCTTGTCTAAAATTCCCTGTCCTGTTGTGAAAGGTGTATAGGCCATTCCATCTATCGGAGCGCTTCCTTCCACTCTACCGTATGTCAAACGCAAGGTCGAGTTCGCATCGCACCACTTCTCTTTTTTACCTCGCATTTCTTCCAACAAGAAAACATATTTCTCCATTAGCTGATCGTGTTTCGTGTTGAACTCGCGCTTTGATGGCACTAATTTATTCATGTAATAATCGTTCAATGATAAAGCTTGAACGTATAAATATTCGGCACTTAAGCGCTTGGCGTATTTTTTAGACTTTCCACTGTAGGAGATGAATGTATCTTTTGAGAATGAGCGAATCATTCCTAGAAATGCTGAACTATCTGCAACCATCGATTGTTTGAACCATAGATCTGCTGCGGCTTCGCGAGAGAGTTTTGAATGTTCGAAATGAACAACACCCTTCGTGAATTTCTCGAACATTAGCGACATCGCTACAAATCTTTTCTTATCGGTTTCCAAATCGTAATCCTTGTAAAAGGCTTTAGCCGCCTCTAAAAACTCGTTCATCTTTCCTTCCCATTGATTCCCCTTCTTTAATTGTGCCGCTTGAGCATAAATATCATTAAAATCTTGATACAACTGAAAAACTTCAGGACCATTGAACACAAATTCTGCATAAGCAGCAGCTGCAATGTTCACCCCATAATAGTCTTTGTACAATTTATCTATGCTTGCAAGCAAATTAGAATATTCCAATTCTTTGTTTGAAAGCTTCGCAATTTCTAACCACTTTACTTCTTCGTCTTTCTTCAACTGAATCGCATTGAACTTATTCAACCCTAACTCTTGTCCTTGCCATTTTTTGTAGGCGTTTGCTACACTGCTTTGCTTCGCTGCGTATTTTATGCGAAGCTCATCGCTGCTCTTCATTGCAGCATTTATCACATCCAAATTCTTCTCACGGAAGTCGATGCGCATGGGAGCCAATTGCTCGTGGTTGTATGCCACTCCAGCTGAAGTTAGCAAGTGCTCGGTTCTTCCCGGAAAACCATACACCATTGTGAAGTCTCCCTCCTTCACTCCTTTCAACGAAATCGGAAAATGATGGGCGGGTTTGAATGGTTTATTGGTGGAAGAATAATTAGCGGGTTCATTCTGATCATTCGCATAAATACGGAAAACAGAAAAATCTCCTGTATGACGTGGCCACACCCAGTTGTCGGTATCTCCACCGAACTTGCCGATGCATGAAGGAGGCGCACCCACGAGACGAACGTCTGTGTAGGTCTTCGTTAATACTAAAAAGAATTGCGTGTTATAATTGAATCCCCGAACGAATCCGTCGCATTTGTTTTCTTCTTTTGCTCTACTCGCAATGACATTGAATAAGTCCCTCATTTTCGCGGTTCGATCTTTTTCCTCAACGCCTACCATTCCATTTAAAACTTCCTTGGTAACATCGCGCATTTCTTTAACGAATGTTGCGGTTAAGCCTGGACAAGCTAATTCTTGCTCGCGGTTCATAGCCCAGAATCCGTTCTTTAAATAATCATGCTCCACAGATGAATGATATTGAATGTTATCGAATCCGCAGTGGTGATTGGTGAACATTAATCCTTCATTGGAAACCATTTCTCCTGTGCAGCCGCCGCCGAATATTACAATTCCATCTTTCAAAGATGTGTTGTTGATTGAATAAATTTCTTCTTTCGAAAGTTTCAATCCGTTTGCTTTCATGTCGTCGAAGGCTGCGTTCAACACAGAGGGAATCCACATTCCTTCAAAAGCGAAGGAATAAAATGATGCCAAAATAAATAGAAAACTAAGTGCGTGTTTTTTCATTTTATAATTTTATGAGAGACGAATTTACGAAATAGTAAAAATATCTTGCTTCTTAATAAACCAATAATAACAAGCCCATGTGCCCATTGCAAATCCCAAGATCATTGGGAAAAGAAAAACTAAAAAAGGACGTTGTTCCACTTCGGGTAATTCTTGTTGAAGAATGTACATGTACAAGGGGACAACGATAATGAGCAGACAAATGATGAGAAATAGAAAATTGAAACCGTTATTTACGCCAACAGCTAATTTATAGTATTTCGACTTTTTGAATTGTTCGAAATCCTGGCGAGCATAGTCTCTCGCTCGGTTTCGCGCGGCAAATTCTTTCTGCTGATAATACTGTTGGTATGTTGGAGTAACCCTTCTATTCTGTGCAAGATCGTATGCCTTGCGCTGTTTCTCATCGCCCAGAAATTCATAAGCTTCATGAATCTCTATAAAACGCAAATGCGCATCGGGATGCGCATTTTTGTCGGGATGAAATTGCTTACACCCATTTCTGTAAGCTGTTTTAATTTCTGAATTTGAAGCGTTACGTGAGACTCCTAGAATAATGTAGTAATCTTTCACGCTTCCTTGTGTTAGTCTCTTCTTGCGAATACACGCAACAAGAACATGAATAAGTTAACGAAATCTAGATACAACGTGAGTGCACCCATTAAGGCCAACTTCGAGGCTTCCGCTGTGCCGAACTCCACTCCTGCACCAATTCGCTTAATCTTCTGTACATCATAAGCTGTAAGTCCTGTGAATACTAAAACACCTGCGCAAGAAATTAGATAATCCAAAAACGGGCTACCCATAAACATATTCACAACAGATGCAATAATTATTCCGATCAACGCCATTGTTAAGATTCCTCCGAACTTGGTTAAATCTGTTTTGGTGGTATAACCGATGAATGCCATAGCTCCGAAAAGCCCAGCAGTGATGAAAAACACTTTCGTTATAATTCCAAGATCATACACCAAGAAGATAAAGCTCAAGCTTATTCCCATTACAGCCGCGTATCCTAGGAATACAGCAAGCAATGTGGTGAATGACATTTTATTGAAACCGAAATTCATTGCAAGAATGAATGCAAAAGGAGCGAACATAACCACCCAGCCGAGAATAGACATTCCTGTTGTTTTTGAGTATATACTGTCTATTAGGTCCGTTGTTCCAAATAAGTAAGCCAGCGCCCCTGAAATAGCCAAGGCTAGGGCCATATAGGCGAATACATTTGATACAAATGATTTTGTCGCGGCGTTGTCATCTACCAAAACGCCATCGTTGAATTCTAAATTGTTATTCATGCTTTTATTTATTTTTTCAATTGAAGTAAACTTACAAATTCTTTTCTTGTTGTGTCACTTGTTAAAAACAATCCACTGTAGGCACTTGTTATCGTAGTACTGTGTTGTTTCGACACTCCGCGCATTTGCATACAAAGATGATGACAATCTAAAACAACTGCCACTCCGACAGGATTTAATGCTTTTTGAATGCTGTCGCGAATTTCAATTGTCAGACGTTCTTGCACTTGAAGTCTTCTTGAGAATACATCGACCACACGTGGTATCTTACTTAACCCTACAATCTTTCCATCTGGAATATAGGCCACATGCGCTTTTCCGAAGAAGGGCAACAAATGGTGCTCACACAAACTGTATACTTCAATGTCTTTCACAATGACCATTTCAGAATACGACTCGTGAAAAATAGCTCCATTCAAAACTTCATCTGCACTCTCCTCATACCCCTTCAACAAATGTGAATACGCCTTTGCAACACGCTCTGGCGTTTTCAACAATCCTTCACGCTGAGGATTTTCACCTACAGCGGCAAGTATTTGCTCCACTGCCATTTCAATCGTTTTCTGATTATCCATTACTTCCCGCCGTAGTATTCTACGTATTGATTTTCTGTTTCTGTTACTTTAATGCAATGCAATTGACAACCTTTCTCGTTCACCAACTCTTCCAATTGTTCCCAAATTGCAATGGCAACATTCTCAGTTGAGGTCTTCATTCCTTTCATGAACTCCACGTCCATGTTCAGATTCTTGTGATCTAATTTGTTTATGACTTGCGTCTTCACAATAGTGCTCAAATACTTTAAATCCATGCAATAGCCAGTTGTTGCATCTGGAACACCTTTCACCGTAATGAATAACTCGTAGTTGTGTCCGTGCCAATTCGGATTAGAACATTTTCCGAATGTCTCGAAATTCTTTGCCTCATCCCACTCGTCGTGCCACAACTTATGCGCTGCATTGAATCTTTCTCTGCGTGTGGCGTAAACTAATTTTTCCATGTTTCAATAATTGATATAAAAGTAAATCACTTGAACCTTCTATTTGTTCGAAAGAATCAATAGATTTTAAGATCTTGTTGTAGATAATTCGTCACATAATCTTTCACTCCATCTTCCAATGAATGAAACGGTTTGGTGTAACCAATTGAAATTAACTTGTTCATGTTCGCTTCGGTAAAGTATTGATACTTGTCGCGTATGTCTTCCGGCGTATCTACAAAAGAGATGTTCGGTTCTTTTCCCATTGAATGAAAAGTAGCCGTGGCCAAATCTAAAAACGTTCTTGCCTTTCCACTTCCCAAATTATAAATGCCTGAATCTTTTCTGTGGTGCATTAGGAACATTAGTACTTCCACCAAATCTTTTACATAAACGAAGTCGCGCATTTGCCCGCCGTCTGAGAAGTTCGGATTGTGGCTTCTGAATAATTTCATTTCGCCAGACTTTCCAATCTGATTGAAGGTATGCCAGATAACGCTAGCCATGCGGCCTTTGTGGTATTCATTCGGACCGTAAACATTAAAGAATTTCAATCCGGCCCAGAAGTAAGGTGCTTCCTCTTGTTGTAAAGCCCACACATCGAAGTCTTGTTTCGACTGTCCGTATGGATTGAGCGGTTGCAATTGCGGAATGGTCGCATGATCATCGTTGTATCCGTGCTCCCCGCCACCGTAGGTTGCTGCAGAAGAAGCGTAGATAAATGGTATGGCGTGCTTCGCGCAAGTCTTCCACAGTGATTGTGTATAATGAAGATTTAAGCGGTCGAAAATTTCGACATTGAATTCCGTGGTATCTGTGCGGGCTCCAATGTGAAAAACACATTCCACTTGATTCTGATTTTCTTCCAACCAAGTTGGAAATTCATCTCTGTGAACGAGCGCAGTGTATTTCTTTCCTTCCCAATTGCTTTTGCGATCTTCTCTTGAAAAATCATCGACCAACACCAAATCGAAAAAACGGTCTTCGTTCAATCGCGCTACCAACGCGGAACCTACGAATCCTGCTGCTCCTGTTACAATAATCATTTTGCAAATTTAACTTAAATAATGCGCCAACACGCCTTCCTTCAAGGCGTATTCCGATTGGTATATTTTGTTGAAGGACGATTGCTCTAAAATGAATTTCACCAAATAGGTTGAAAGCGGCATGTATTCGGCACGCATCTGTGGAATACTCGGATGCTTCAAGCGTTCTTCTAATGTGCTTCCGACTAACCATTGATGAATGGAGGGGTATGAGGAAAACGGTATCTCGTTTAATTTGTTAGA
>JBIKVX010000005.1:0-21735 GCA_044356625.1 Flavobacteriales bacterium
AAGAACATTTCGTAGCAACGCAAAGTATCTGCACCGAACTTCTCTATTAATTCATCTGGCGTTTGAACGTTGTACTTCGACTTCGACATTTTCTCAACTTCCCAACCGCAGGTGTATTCGCCGTTTTCATTCAACATGAATTCTGCGTTGGCGTATTCTGGAAGCCAATTCTTAAAGCCTTCAATGTTCAACTTGTCGTTGTCTACCAAAGAAATATCTGCATACAAACGTTGTGTTTCAAACTCTTTTCTTCGTTCGAAGGAAATGAAGGTGTTGCTGTCTTTAATGCGATAAACGAAGCTGCTCCGCCCAAGGATCATTCCTTGGTTAATCATCATTTTGAACGGTTCGTTGAACGGTATGTAACCCAAGTCAAACAAGACTTTCGTCCAAAAACGCGAGTACAACAAGTGACCGGTTGCGTGCTCGGCACCGCCCATATACAAGTCTACTTGTCCCCAATATTTAATTCGTTCTTCCGAAGCAAAAACCGAATGATTGTTCGGGTCCATGTATCGCAAGAAATACCAAGAAGATCCTGCCCATCCTGGCATGGTGTTGCACTCCATAGGCATGCCGTTTCTTTCCCAATTCGTTGCACGAGCCAATGGTGGTTCGCCCGATTCTGTGGGAAGATAAGCATCTACATCAGGTAATTCCGTTGGAAGTTCTTCTGTTTCAATTAATCGCGGAACTCCGTTTTCATAATAAATCGGAAACGGCTCTCCCCAATAGCGCTGACGGCTAAAAACCGCATCGCGCAAGCGATAATTCACGCGCTTTTCACCAGCGCCAATTTCCATCAAACGTTCACACACCGCATCAAATGCAGCGTAATAATTCATTCCATTTAAGAAATCTGAATTCGATAACAGCGCATCTTTTGAAGTTTCAGCTTTCTCTGATAAATCAGATTCAGCAAAAATATTTTTTATTTCTAGGTTGAAATGCTTCGCAAAATCATAGTCGCGTTGGTCTCCCGCTGGAACAGCCATGACCGCTCCGGTTCCGTATCCTGCCAACACATAATCGCCTATCCAAACTGGAATTTGCTCTCCTGTCAACGGATGCATTGCGTAACTACCTGTGAACACACCTGAGATTTTCTTCTCGGCCATGCGTTCACGTTCTGTCTTCAGCTTGGAATTCGCAACGTATTCCGCTACAGCATCGCGCTGTTCCTCTGTGGTCAAGACTTCCACACTTTCGTGTTCGGGTGCAAGCGTTAAAAATGAAACTCCGTAAAGGGTATCCGGACGTGTAGTGAAAACTTCAATCGTTACTTCTTTCTCTGCCTGAAAACGAACGCGAGCTCCGGAAGATTTTCCAATCCAGTTGCGTTGAATTTCTTTAATGTTATCGGGCCAATCTATCGTGTCTAAATCGGAAATCAATCGTTCCGAATAGGCCGAAATACGCATACTCCACTGACGCATTTTCTTTTGCTCAACGGCATGTCCTCCGCGCTCACTCACACCGTCTTTAATTTCGTCGTTCGCTAAAACGGTCCCCAAAGCCGGACACCAATTCACCAATGAGTCCGCCAAATAAGACACGCGGTAATTCATAAGCAACGCTTCCTTTTGCGCTTCGCTCATGCTTTTCCAATCGGTATCCGTAAATTCCCCTTCGAAATAAGGAGAGAAAATATGATCTGCTTCCAACAAATAAGTCTTCCACCAATCTTCGTCCATGTGAGCATTCACGCCATATGAACCGTTGTCTTCAAACTTCGCAATTAACTCCGAAATAGGACGAGTCTTGTTTGTTTCTAAATCGTACCAGGCGTTGAACAACAATCCAAAAATCCACTGTGTCCACTTGTAATAATCCGGAGAGCTCGTTCGTACTTCTCTGCTCCAATCGTATGAGAAGCCAATCTTATCGAGCTGTTCGCGGTAGCGAGCAATGTTCTGCTCTGTTGTTTTCGCCGGATGCTGTCCGGTGAGAATCGCGTATTGTTCTGCTGGAAGTCCGAACGAATCGTAGCCCATTGGGTGAAGAACATTAAACCCTTTGTGGCGCATGTAGCGCGCATAAATATCGGAAGCTATATAACCCAGCGGATGGCCGACGTGCAGCCCCGCTCCGCTTGGATAAGGGAACATGTCTAAGACATAAAATTTCTTCTTATTCGGGTCTTCGGTAACTTTGTAAGACTCGTCCTGCGCCCATTTCTTGCGCCAGTTTGCTTCAATATTTCTAAAATCGTATTCCATAAATCGTGTAGAATCGTTCGCGAAGATAGGGCGCAGAATGACCTAATTCACTAACTTCGCGAAGTATGAAATACCAACGCATTCTTCTAAAATTAAGTGGTGAAGCCTTAATGGGCGACAAACAGTTCGGAATTGACAACGCCCGCATCATGCAATACGCGCAAGAAATCAAAGCTGTTTGGGAAAGAGGGGTTGAGGTCGCTATTGTTATTGGTGGTGGAAACATCTTCCGTGGCGTTCAAGCTGAACAAGGCGGAATGGAGCGCACACAAGGCGATTACATGGGTATGTTAGCCACCATGATCAACAGCATGGCCCTTCAAAGTGCATTGGAATCGGCACACGTTCCTACGCGTTTGCAAAGCGCTATTGAGATGAAACAAATTTGCGAGCCCTTCATCAAAAGAAGAGCGGTAAGACATTTAGAAAAAAATCGTGTAGTCATTTTCGGAGCGGGAACCGGTAATCCATTTTTCACAACCGACACTGCTGCATCACTTCGTGCAATAGAAATTGAAGCTGATGTTGTGTTGAAAGGAACACGTGTAGACGGCATCTACACGGCAGATCCAGAGAAAGATCCTACCGCAACCAAATACGAAACCGTTACTTTCAACGAAGTATATGAAAAAGGTTTGAATGTTATGGACATGACTGCCTTCACCTTGTGCAACGAAAATAAATTGCCTATTATCATTTTCGACATGAACAAAGAAGGTAACCTTCTGAATTTAGTTTCTGGCGAAAACATTGGAACCAAAGTAGAATTTTAAAGCAGAACAATAATATGTCTGAAGAAGTTAGAATGGCCCTCGACGAGGCCGCAGAAGCAATGAGTAAAACCATTACTCACTTAGAAAGCGAATTGAATAAAGTGCGCGCTGGTAAGGCAAGCCCTGTTATGTTAGACGGCGTGCGCGTAGACTATTACGGCACCATGACCCCGTTGAAAAACGTTGCAAACGTTACCACTCCTGATTCTAGAACACTCAATGTTCAACCTTGGGAAAAAGGTATGTTGAATGCTATTTCAAAAGGAATTATGGAAGCAAACCTGGGTTTGAATCCGCAAAACAATGGCGATGTCATTATGATTGCTGTTCCTATGTTGACTGAAGAACGTCGTCGCGATTTATCAAAGCGTGCACACTCTGAAGGTGAAAATGCGCGTGTGGGAATTCGCACAGCACGTAAAGAAGCCCTAGACTTCATTAAGCAAGCGCAGAAAGACGGGCTTCCTGAAGACGAAGCAAAAACGGGTGAATCAAAGGTTCAAGAACTTACAGACAAGTTCAACAAAAAAGTAGATGAAGTCTTAGCCGCGAAAGACAAAGACATTATGACCATCTAAAGCCAAGCAAGTGGTAAAGATTGGTGATATTGAACTTCCTGAATTTCCGTTGCTACTCGCTCCCATGGAAGATGTGAGCGATCCGCCCTTCCGCATGGTCTGCAAAGAGCAAGGCGTTGATCTTATGTATACCGAATTTATTAGCAGTGAAGGACTCATTCGCGATGCTGTAAAAAGCAGAATGAAGCTCGACATCTTCGAGTACGAAAGACCCATTGGTGTTCAAATTTTCGGCAGCGAAATTGAGTCCATGGTGAAAAGTGCCGAGATTATCGAGTCGGTAAATCCAAATCTCTTAGACATCAATTACGGTTGTCCGGTTTCGAAAGTCACCTGTAAAGGAGCGGGGGCGGGCATTTTACAGAACATTCCGAAAATGATAGCCATGACCGACGCTGTTGTGAAAGCGACCAAACTTCCGGTTACTGTAAAAACGCGTTTAGGGTGGGACGAAGGTTCGAAGAACATTGAAGAGGTTGCTGAAAGACTTCAAGACATTGGTATTCATGCGCTCACTGTTCACGGAAGAACGCGTGTGCAGATGTATAAAGGCGAAGCCAATTGGGAACTTATTGCTAAGATTAAAGAAAACCCGCGCATTCATATTCCCATATTCGGAAACGGCGATATCGACTCTCCTGAAAAAGCGTGGGAATACAAAAATAAATACGGCGTTGATGGAATCATGGTGGGCCGAGCCAGCATTGGTTATCCGTGGATATTCCGAGAGATTAAGCATTACTTCAAAACACAGGAATTGCTTCCCCCTCCGACCATCGCCGAACGAGTTGAGGCATGTAAAAGTCATTTCGAATTTTCTCTTCGTTGGAAAGGTGATAAACTCGGTATTCTCGAAATGAGAAGACACTACACCAATTACTTCAAAGGAATTCCGAATTTCAAGCCCTTCCGAATGGAATTGGTAACCTCTATGGATATTGATTTCATTCGAAAAAAGTTGGATGACATAACTCAGTTTGAAATCTAATTTCAGGTTTAACTTTGCAGCATCTAGAATAATCTATACTTGTTCAGGTGAAAAAATTATACAACACAGAAGATAAGCGCGTCCTGCGCCAACGTATGCTCGCAGATAGCACTCCGCGAACAACAGTTTCATTTTACAAATATCATCAGATTGAAGATCCACAAGGCTTTCGCGACGGGCTTTTCGCGCGTTGGAACGAACTTGCTGTTCTAGGTAGAACCTATATCGCTTCCGAAGGAATTAACGCGCAGATTTCTGTTCCAACAGAACGTTTCGAAGCGTTTGTTGAAAATCTTTTCACTATAGATTTCCTAAACGGCATTCGTCTGAACACCGCTGTTGACGAGGGAAAATCGTTCTATGCCTTGAAAGTAAAACTTCGAAACAAAATCGTTGCAGACGGAATTGAAGATCCAAAATTCGATCCTTCAAATACAGGAAAATACTTAAACGCAGAAGAGTGGAACAATCAGCTTTCCGACCCAAACACTGTAGTCGTAGACATGCGCAATCACTACGAAAGTGAGGTGGGCCATTTTGAAGGCGCTATTTGTCCAGACGTAGACACCTTCCGCGAAGAACTTCACATTGTTGAAGATATTCTTCAAAACGACAAAGACAAAAAAGTGCTCATGTATTGCACCGGAGGAATTCGTTGTGAAAAAGCTTCGGCTTACATGAAACACAAGGGGTTCGAAAATGTCTATCATCTCGAAGGTGGAATCATTAAATACGCTCGCGACGCCAAAGCAAACAACCTAGATATAAAATTCAAAGGTGTAAACTTTGTATTCGACGAACGCCTTGCTGAACGCATCTCTGACGAGGTTATCGCAACGTGCCATCAGTGCGGCGAACCGTTCGATCATCACACGAATTGTTTGAACTTGGGTTGTCACATTCTCTTCATTCAATGCAACACCTGCAAAGAAAAATACGAGAATTGCTGCTCTGAAGAATGTCAAAACATCACTCATTTGAGTGAAGAAGAGCAAAAAGAACTGCGCAAGAAAACGCCTGTAGTCCGCAACGTATATAAGAAAGGGCGTATGCCGAAGCTCACGAAATAATCATTTCTTGCGTGCGCGCTCAAAAATGTTATATTCGCGTAACGTAAAAACCCTTAAGTGTTAATACTATGTACTGGACTTTAGAATTGGCCTCATACCTCGAAGACGCACCTTGGCCTGCAACAAAAGAAGAGCTAATCGATTACGCCATGCGTGCTGGAGCACCGTTGGAAGTTGTTGAAAACCTTCAACAATTAGAAGACGAAGAAGAAGTTTTCGAGAGCATCGAAGACATTTGGCCTGACTACCCTACAAAAGAAGATTTCTTCTTCAACGAAGACGAATATTAATTTCTCCTTCTTAGAATTTTTCCATGCCCACAGCTGAAGAGCAAAAGCAACTGAGGTACGACCTCGCGTACTTACGCATGGCCAAAGAATGGGCTAAACTTTCGCATTGTAACCGCAAACAAGTCGCGGCACTTCTTGTGAAAAACGGTGTTATTATTTCAGATGGATACAACGGCACCCCAAGCGGATTTCCAAATGCGTGCGAAAATGAATCTGGAGAAACCCATTGGTATGTCTTACACGCCGAAGCCAACGCTATTCTTAAAGTCGCAAAATCTACCAACAACGCTCACGGTTCAACATTATACATTACACTCAGTCCTTGTAAAGATTGTTGTAAGCTTATTCTTCAATCGGGAATTACCAGAATGGTATACTTAAACGCATACAAAGACACAACGGCGATAGATTTTTTAAGAAATTCTGGAGTAGAAGTTGTTCAACGAGAATTGCCAGAATAGCATTATCTTTTCCACTTCGAAACAAAAACATGTCTGAAGAAATACAAAACGAAAAATCTGGTAAGTCGCCTTTACAGCCATTATACTATTCTTTTGTATTAATCGCTGGTATTCTCATTGGAACCCTTCTTGCTGATAAGGACTTACTTTCAATAAAAACTGGCGCAGAAGACAATCCAAATAAGCTGGTAAGTCTAATCGATTTTATTGAAGATAATTACGTAGATAATATCGATAAAAAGAAAATCATAGACGATGCAATCGCATCAATTCTTAAAAATTTAGATCCGCACAGCTACTATTTAAACCCTGAACAATACGCTAAAACAAAGGAGGAAATGTCTGGCTCGTATGAAGGGGTTGGGGTCGAATTCTTAATCCTGCGAGACTCACTTATGGTGAATCGCGTCGTTCCATTTGGACCAAGCTTCCGTGCAGGAATTCAGTCTGGAGACCGAATTGTTCAAGTAGATGGAAAAGATATTTCCGGTAAATCGTTGAACAACGATGGTGTCATGAAAATGTTGAAGGGAGAAGCCGGAAGCGCCGTAAATATTGGCGTTCTTCGTAAAAATCAATACCTTTATTTTTCTATTGAAAGAGGCTCGCTTCCTCTTCCAAGTGTAACCTCTTCTTACAAAGTTGAAGAGGGGCTTGGTTACATTAAAATTGATCGTTTCGCCAAAACAACGTACACTGAATTTCTCTCCGAAGGAAACTCTCTTCGAAACCAAGGGTGTACGAAATTCATTCTCGATCTGCGAGGCAATGGAGGCGGTCTTCTTGATCAAGCAACAAGCATTGCTGAAGAATTCTTAGAAAAAGACCGTTTAATGGTTTACACTTCAGGAACCCACACGGGAAGAAACGACTACAACACTCAAAAACGTGGGGCTTTCGCAGATATTCAAGTAACGGTTCTTATCGATGAATACAGTGCCTCCGCTAGTGAAATTGTTGCTGGGGCATTGCAAGATTGGGACCGGGCAATTGTTGTTGGTAGACGTTCATTCGGTAAAGGCCTTGTTCAAAGCGAAATTGAGCTTCCTGATCGAAGCGCGCTTCGATTAACAACCGCTCGCTATTACACTCCTAGTGGCAGGTGCATTCAAAAGCCATACGGCGACAGTTCTAAATACTTCAACGAAACACATGAGCGTTGGTTAAGCGGAGAACTGTTTAACGAAGATAAAATTACGCACGTCGACTCGCTGAAATTCTATACCCCATCTGGAAGAACGGTATACGGAGGAGGTGGAATTACACCTGATGTTTTCATTCCTTTCGACTCCGCCTCAACTTCCTACGCGCTAATTGATATAATTAATTCAGGAATTTTAAGACGCCTCTGTTTCGATTATGTAGATCAAAAAAGAAGCAGTCTTTCAAGTTGGACATCCTTCAGCTTATATCAAAAAAATTATAAAATCGAAGATGCTCTTTTAGAAAAAACTCTTCTTTCCGCAAAGGAAAATAACATTCTTTACAACCCTGAAGATGTTGCAAAACTAACGTCTCAGTGTTCGCTTCGTTTTAAAGCTCAAATTGCAAGGGCCTTGTTCGATGAAAGCTCAATGATTCAAATCATGAACGCTGAAGACCCAGAATTGCTCAAAGCTATAGAAGTTTCTAAAAACTACAACACCTATTTTTATCACCCTTAATGGAAACGCTTTCCAAACAGGAACGGCTCTACAAAAAGAAATCCATAGAGTCGCTTTATGCTCATGGAAAAAGCATTAAAACACCGGCAATCATTTGCTTGTATCACCCATTCGAAGAGGTTTCAGAATTTCCCGTTCAAGCACTATTTACTGCGCCTAAGCGCCGGTTTGCACGTGCCCACGATAGAAACAGAATAAAGCGATTAATCAAAGAGGTCTACAGAAAAGAAAAACAAGTTCTTTATGACCACCTTAACAACAAGGGAGAAAAATTATCGTTAGCCTTTATCTTTACGGGTAACCGCATTCCAGATTACGACTATGTGGAACAAAAAATAAAGTACCTTATTCGACAACTTATTTCCGTTACGAACCAAGAGCATACAAACCATGAAAATACTTAAACATTCTCTTCTTTTCTTTCTGCTCTCTTTCTCCTCTATTTTCTCTTTTGCCCAGCCCGCAGCGTCTACAAACTATTTCGAAGTTGTTAAAAACCTTGAAATATTTACTGATGTTTTTCGTCAGCTCGATCAACTTTATGTGGAAGAAGCGGCGCCGGGAAACCTTGTGAATACCGCCCTAAGTGGTATGTTAGCTTCCTTAGACCCTTACACTATTTACTACCCTGAATCTAGAATCGAAGACGCTATGTATCTTCAAACTGGAATGTATGGTGGAGTGGGCGGTCGAGTAGATTTAGTAAGTGGAAGAAATACCGTGCTTGAAGTTTTCGAATCGTTCCCAGCTTATAAATCCGGACTCCGTGCTGGAGATATAATAACTCACATCAATGGAAAATCTATTGATGGTATAGATCTAGATAACCTGGAAGATGGGCTTACGGGCACCCCTGGAAGTATTGTCAATCTTACTGTAATTCAACTTGGAAAAACCGGTGTAACCGAACTCGCCGTGACACGAGAAAGCATCAAAACACCGGACGTTCCCCACTTCCAATTACTTGAAAATAATGTGGGTTATATCAAACTTGATGAGTTCACACAAACCGCTTCAGATGATGTAAAGAACAGTTTCACATCTTTGAAAGAAAAGGGTATGACCAAGCTCATTCTCGACTTACGTGGAAATGGCGGTGGCCTCCTTAATGAGGCTGTGAAAATTGTGAATTTCTTCGTTCCTAAAGGAACAGAAATCACGCGCACGATGGGAAAAACAGAATCTTGGAAACAAGTCTATGTTGCACAATACGACCCTTTGGATTTGAATATTCCCCTTGTTGTTTTGGTAGACGAAATGTCAGCCTCCGCGTCAGAGATTGTAAGTGGAAGCCTTCAAGATTTAGACCGCGCGGTAATTGTCGGTGTGCCCTCTTTCGGAAAAGGATTGGTTCAACAAACATTAGACTTGTCTTACAACGCTAAAATGAAAGTCACTGTAGCAAAATACTACACGCCAAGTGGAAGGTGCATTCAAAAGCTAGACTACGGAAACAAAAAAGACGGTCATGCCACACAAATAGACACTACTAAAATAAGAACTTTCTACACAAAACACGGAAGACCCGTGAAAGACGGTAGTGGTATTTTCCCTGATATTCTTATGACTGCTAGTGCGTCGAAAGAAGTCCTATCTCAACTTCAAAAGAACTTCGCTTACTTCAGATTTGGCGTTGAATTCAAAACGACACACGCCTCTATAGACTCGGCGGGAAGTTTCAATATTTCACAAAAAGACTACAACGATTTTGTCCAGTTCGCAAAGAAAAACGCAAAAGACTTTGTTCCAACTTGGTTCGAGCATCTTGAAAAATTAGAAAAAGAATTGGCCAGCCAAACCGCTGTAAATCCAAATCTGAAAGAACAGTTGAGCGTCCTGCATAATGGCATTTCTTCAGCACTCGAGAATACGTTAATCCAACTTCAAAACGAAATCTCTCCCAAACTCGAAGCTAAAATTGTGGAGATGTATTACTTCCGTTCGGCAGCAATTAAACAATCGTTAACCAACGACCCGTTGATTCGAGCTTCTCAAGAAGTTTTTGAAAAAAACTATTCAACCATTCTAGCTGGTCCTGCAGCAACTGAAAAAAAATAACCCGTGCTGAAATTCTTCAGTCTTCCTAAAACACAATTAGCTGCTATTGCGTTGTGGGCTTTTATGCTGCCCCTTTGGAACGTGGGCATGTCTGTTGCTATGTTTTTTCTACTCTTTGTTTCCGTTGCGGTCGCTATTCAGAAAAAGAAATTTCTATTGCTTCCCGTCTTACGAAATCCCATTTACTTGAGCTTCCTTCTAGTTTGGACACTTCTGCTTATTGGTTTTTTTCGTGGGGGAGAAAACGCTTTCGTATTTAAGGAAATAAAGACGCTCCTCCCTCTGGTTCTTGCCCCGTTATTTTTACAAAACCTTTCTCCTCTTTCAAAACAGGATGAAAATCTTATTTGGAGAGTATTCTTCTCCTCTGTGGGTGTTGCAGCCCTTATTTGTGTCGCCTATGCGGTTGTGAAATACCCGCTTGCCGAGCCTCGTAGCGCCTCTTTCTTTATCTCTCACATCCGTTTTAGTTTAATGGCCGTATTGGCCCTTATTGCCGCCTGGAGGCTGCCGGGTATTCTTCCTTCATACTTGAAACTCGCATTAACTGCTGTTGTCTGTTCTTTTTTCTTCTTGGTTGGAACTTTAACCGGATGGGGGGTTTTAATTGTCTTGATTATTCTTCTCTTTGCTTCAAAGTCAAAACGAAATACACTTGTAGTCCTTGGGTCAACACTTGTTGCTTCCGGAATTCTATTTTACTTTCTTGCAAACACTGCGCAAACAATTGTTATTCAAACCGAGTTAATTCAGTCTGAAAAGGGTGAAAAATACATTCACCAATCCAATAATTTTCAAACAGAAAATGGTAATCGTATTTTCATAAACATTGCTCCACTTGAGCTAGAAAACGCATGGATGGCCCGAACGAATATACACTTGCTTCAGAAAGATGGAAGAAGACAACTAGTTCAAACTACGCTTATTCGCTATTTAGCAAGCAAGGGATTAACGAAAGACGCCGCTGGAATTGATCAATTATCAGATGCCGATATTTCCAATATTCTAGCTGGAAATACCAACTGCAACGAACCGCAATGGAACGCATTAGAAAAGCGTTGGCACCAAATTGTATTCGAATATCAAACCTTTCAAAGTGGAGAAAATCCGAGTGGACATTCCATCTTCCAACGTTTAGAATATTACAAAGCAGCTAAATTTATTGTTGAAAGAAATCCCCTTTTCGGGGTAGGACAAGGCAACGTGAAATCCGCATACAACGAGGCGTACAAACAAACTTCTCCAAACCTCGATGAGAGGGTGCAACACCCTGTACACAACCAATTCCTGTCATATTGGATAGCCGCCGGTCTTGCTGCAATTTTGAGCTTTCTTCTGTATTTCTATTTCATGTGGAAACAAGGACGAGTAAACGAATTAGCCCTTGCTTTCGTAATAATCGCAGGGCTCTCTTGCCTAACAGAAGACACGCTTACTAGCCAACCCGGTGTGGCCTTCTTTGCTTTCTTTAGTACCTTCTTCTTCTTCCTTCCAAAAAAAGAAGATTAGTTCTTCAACTTTATTCTTTCAGGCTGATTAGCCAATTCCCAGGTGGTAGAAAATACAAGTTGAGCTATGCTACACATCTTGTCGTAAAGAATCTTTTCTGGATCATCGCCTGGCTTGTGATAATCCTCGTGAACACCACTGAAATAAAAGATAACAGGAATGTTGTTCTTCGCAAAATTGTAATGGTCAGAACGATAATAAAACTGGTTGGGATCGTCTTCCGAATTGAAGGTGTAATCTAAAGCAAGGTTAGACGTTTGCTTGTTCACTGTTTCAGAAATGTTATGTAAGTCCATACTCAAGCGATCACTTCCAATCAAATAAACATATTTCTCATTATCCTTGTGAGCTTCGTCTAAACGACCAATCATATCAATATTCAAATCACAAACAGTGTTTTCCAAAGGATACACCGGATGTCTTGTATAATAATCACTTCCAAACAATCCCTTTTCTTCGCCACTTACATGAAGAATAAGAATGCTGCGCTTTGGACCGTTCCCGTCTTTCTTCGCTTGAATAAAAGCCTCTGCTATTTCCATGGCCGAAACCGTTCCTGAACCATCGTCATCTGCGCCGTTGTTAATCTCGCCATTCACAATACCAATGTGGTCATAGTGGGCCGAAACAACAACAATTTCGTTCTTCAATGTTTCATCGCTTCCTTCAATAAAGGCCAATACATTTTCGCTAGAAACAATCTCATCGGTTACGCTAACACTCAACAACACTTCAGCTTCTCTTTCACAAAGATTAATCTTATTTTTTGAAAAAAGTGGTTTTTTCTTCTTCTTAACACCGTCTAAATTTTTAGCAAGATCTAAATTGAACCACTCGTTCGCTGATTTCTCGTTGGTGAAAATCAACGGAATTCCTGAGGCAACAGCAACATCCATATCCTCAATCAACTCCATTTTCTCTGATTCTAACCAAAACTTAACACGAGGTAGAAACGTAGCGTAATCTCGGCGAATGACAACTATCGCCTTTGCTCCGTTTTCTTGAGCCAAAGCAACCTTCAACCCCGGATCATAAGACCAGTCGCTTAATTGGTCTGTATCGCCTGAAATAAGGGATTTACCCTTTCTGTTTTTCGGCTCACCATCCATAACAACAACCAAAGCGTCCTTTACATCCAATCCTGCATAGTCGTTGTAGCGTCCTTGAGTTATTCCATACCCAACAAATACAATTCTTGTAAATGTCTTTGTTCCTTCTAGCCCTTCGGAATCTAAAGAGAAAATGTCTTTAGCACTTTCATATTTTTTTTCATTTACTGTTAATACAGTTGAAGTTAATTTTCTTTTCCTTAAAGGGAAGCTTTGCTGCTGAACACCTGTCATTGAACCTTTTTTCAACCCCAACGCTTCGTAATAATTCTCAAGGTAAGCCGCAGCTTTTTTCTGGCCTGGTTTGCTCGTCTCTCTTCCTTCAAAATCATCTGCAGCCAAAATGAAAAGTTGTTCCTTAAGCTCCTTAACCGTAATGGTATTCATATACGTATTTCGCTTATCGTGCGCATCTAACGCGTTTTGTGCAGTCGTTGAAAGAGCAGCACAAACACAAAATATTCCTAATACTTTTTTCATTTTATAAATCGATTTTTTCTACACGTTTCGCATGTCTTCCACCTTCAAACGGCGTATTCAAAAAAGCTCTAACCATTGCCTTTGCTACTTCCATAGTAACAAATCTCGCAGGTATAGATAAGATATTTGCATCGTTATGCTGACGCGCTAAGGTCGCAATTTCTTCTGTCCAACACAATGCAGCTCTTACTCCAACATGTTTGTTTGCCGCAATACTTACTCCATTCGCAGAACCGCATAGCAATATTCCACGTGAATCATTATTTACACTTTCCGCAACAGTATGCGCATAATCCGCGTAATCACAACTCTCTGCAGATGCACAACCTTTATCTTCTGTTGTTATCGAAGGAAATTCAGCTGATATCCATTGTTTCAAGGCTTCTTTCATTTCGAAGCCAGCATGATCAGAACCTATATAAAGCTTCATAAAATATTCGTTTAATACAAACTTATTATCTTCTTTTTTGTTTTGAATAACAATGTGAATGGAAAGTGGTGTCTTTTAACAACTCGCTCTTTTTTGTGTGTTTAACTTGTGAATAACTGATCAAAACAAAATTTTTACTTTCAATAAAACAGTACCCTTATACAAAATGATTTTCTATCAAAATTTAGTTCTCACTAGTTTGAATTTATTATAAACGAAATTCATTAACATAAAAGAAGTTATTACACCCTACAGATTACGAACACACCAACCTTTTTATAACTCTGTTCATTTCCTGTAAGAATATTCAAATTCAAATGTTTAGATCTCTTTTGGTTGTTAAAAACATGTTACTTCATTGATAATAACGTAAATTCCTAGGATTGAAAGATAAACTTACTGACGGAATTAACAGCCCTATTACTACTACTATTTTCTTTTATAAAGATTATAATTACATAATAGATGTTGGTGAAAACAAAGTTAGTGTCAAATTCGTTTTGAATTAGAAATCATAACGACCTTTGAAAAATGAAACCATTCGGAATATTAATTGCTCTTTTGTTCGCTTGCCAGCTTTCGGTTTGGTCTCAAAAAGAGTTCAAGGTATTTTACTACGCAAATGGTCAAAAGAGCAGCGAAGGATTTTTAGAGCAAGGTAAACCAAACGGTTATTGGAAGAATTATTATGATTCTGGAATATTAAAGTCGGAAGGAAATAGAAAAGGTTTTCAGCTCGATTCCACGTGGAAGTTTTTTAGAGTAGATGGAAGTCTACAACAATCAATTGAATACAAAGAGAACCTAAAGCAGGGTTTAGAATGTTTGTATGATTCATTAGGGAAGAAAGAGAAAGAAGTAACCTACAAAAATGATGTTAAAGATGGTCCGGCTTATGAATATTTCGCTTCTGGAAACCTCGCCGCTTCTTACAATTACACCAATAACCTCATAGAAGGAAAATACCTAGAATACGCTCAAGACACTAGGATAATTACAAGGCGTACCTACAAAAATGGTCTTATCTATTCCGAAGAGAAAATCAATAGGTACAATAGAACTAATCAACGCATTGGCCTTTGGATCGATTTAAGAGAGAATGGAAAATTGAAAGAGGAAGGAAATTATGAAAATGGATTGAAAGAAGGAACATTCAAACTATACAATAAACAAGGAGAATTTTCGAAGTACGAATTTTATGAAAATGGTATTTTAAAAGAGAATACAGAGGAAACAGAATTTGTAAAAATAGAAAAATTTTACGATGAGAAAGGAAGAGTAATTGAACGAGGAGGCAGAAAGAATGGTCTAAAACACGGAACGTTTCAAACCTTAGATTCCACGGGAAACATAATTTTTTCTAGACTTTACTTGAATGATATTATCCAAGCTGAAGGAAAATACGATTCCTTGAATAGAGAAATAGGTGAATGGAAATACTATTTTCCAAGTGGAAAAGTACGATCAGTAGGTAGTTATTCAAATGGTAAAAAGATTGGCGATTGGAAGTATTACTTCGAAAACGGAAAGATAGAGCAGCTGGGTAAGTACGAGAATAATTTTATTTCAGGAAAGTGGTTGTGGTATTATTCGAACGGAACAGTTCTAAGAGAGGAGTATTTTAGAAAAGGAAAATTAGATGGACATTATGTAGAAAACGATAGTTCAGGCGTAGCGGTTTTAGAGGGAGATTATGGAGACGGATTGAAGCAAGGAAAATGGTATCGATCGATAAATGACCACAAAGAAGAGGGGGAATATGTTGACGACGAAAGAAACGGTCTTTGGGTTTATACCCATTCCAACGGAAATAAAATATATGAAGGAAAATTTGAATTAGGTGTCCCAGTCGGAAAGCACGAGTATTTTTATTCTAATGGAAAGCATGAAATGAGAGGTAGTTATGCAGGCGGAGAATTAGAGGGAGATTGGATGTATTTTGATGAGGATGGGGTTTATATCAATACAGTTACTTACCAAGAAGGGAAGCTCTACAAAGTAGATGGAATTAAATTGAAAGAAAAAAAGTAACTGGTTTCACATGAAACTATCTACCCAAATGAATTAGGAGTATTGAAACATCAGAAGGGTTCACACCGCTAATTCTGCTCGCTTGTCCTACAGTTGATGGTCTAATCTTAGAAAGTTTTTGCCTTGCTTCAATGCTCATCGATGTGAGTTTGAGATAATCAAACTCCGGAGAAAGTTGAATATGATCAAGTCTTGTAAGCTTATCAGCCATATCCCTTTCTCGCTGCAAATAACCGGCGTATTTTACAGCTATTTCCACAGCAGCAACGATCTCTACCCTATCCTCACCTAAAGCTGAAATTTGGGCCTCTAAGACACTATTCTTCGATATTATATCTTCTAAACTGACATGAGGTCTGGTGAGAAGAGTAATAAGTTTCAGTTTTTGATCAATAGGCGCACTACCCTTTTCTTGGAGTAACTCATTTATTTCTTCAGGTGAGGTTGATGTTTTTTCAATAACCTTCATGACAGATTTGATGTTTTCTCTCTTCTTTTCGAGCAATTCTAGTCGTTGATTTGAAGCCAGTCCAATAGCGTGTGACAAAGGTGTTAACCTTTCGTCTGCATTGTCCTGTCTTAACAGTGTTCTGTATTCGGCACGACTTGTAAACATACGATAGGGTTCGTCTGTACTTTTGGTTATGAGATCGTCAATGAGCACACCAATGTACGCCTCGTCTCTTCTTAGAATGAACGGAGCCTTTTCTTGAACAAATAATGCCGCATTTATCCCCGCAATAATTCCTTGTCCCGCAGCTTCTTCATACCCCGTAGTTCCATTGATTTGTCCAGCGAAAAATAATCCTGAAACATCTTTACTTTCAAGCGTTGGCTTCAATTGATCTGGTGGAAAATAATCGTATTCTATAGCGTATCCCGGCCGGAACATTTTCGCTTTTTCAAATCCAGTGATGAGGTTTAATGCTTTTTGTTGAACATCCTCAGGCAAACTTGTAGAGAATCCGTTGAGATAAATTTCCACAGTTTTCCAACCCTCGGGTTCTACAAATAGTTGGTGAGAATCTTTGTCAGCAAAGCGTGTTATTTTATCTTCAATAGACGGACAGTATCGCGGCCCTGTTCCGGTGATTCTTCCGGTGAACATCGGGCTTTGTTCAAACCCTGTTGCAAGAACCTCATGCACGAAACTATTGGTGTTTGTTATCCAGCAACATCTTTGCTGAGTAATTTTTGGTTGATGAATGAAGGAGAATCTTTGAGGATTTACATCACCCTCCTGGACTTCCATTTTCGAATAATCTAACGATCTTCCATCAATTCGGGGAGGTGTTCCCGTTTTCATTCGACCTGCTCGAAACCCCAATGAAACCAACTGTTCTGTAATTCCGTGAGAGGCTTTCTCTCCTATTCTTCCACCCCCGAATTGCTTCTCACCAATATGAATAACACCGTTTAAAAATGTGCCGCTGGTAATAACCACAGCATCACATGAAAAAGTCATACCTAGTGAGGTTTTCACCCCTTTGACCCGATTGTTTTCTATGATAACCTCGTTTACCGAGTCTTGCCAAAAATCGACATCTGGAGTTTGTTCCAAAGCGTTACGCCATTCTTCAGCGAAGAGCATACGGTCGTTCTGAGTGCGAGGACTCCACATAGCTGGACCCTTACTCATATTGAGCATGCGGTACTGTATTGCAGATAGGTCTGAGACTACTCCACTATAACCACCGAGCGCATCTATCTCCCTGACTATTTGACCTTTAGCTACACCACCCATGGCAGGATTACAGGACATTTGCCCAATTTTATTCATGTCCATGGTGATTAATAAAACGCTATTTTTGAGGTTGGCAGCAGCTGCAGCTGCTTCATTTCCCGCATGACCGGCACCAATAACTATGAGATTGTAATGTTTATTCATTTTTCTTAATGTTTCACGTGAAACGTATTTTTAACTCTTTTACAAAGAGTGATTATTGAGCGAATTTAGTAAAAAACAATGACATGCACAAGTCTTCGTTTTTAGTCATTTCAGCTTTCGTATTTTCTTCTTTATCTTGAAAACCAATGAGATGAAGAACACCGTGCGCCAAAACACGGAGTAGTTCATGCGTGTATTCTACTTTGTGAAAAAGAGCATTTTCAGCCACACGTTCCACGCTAATGTAGATATCACCAGAGACAATATGACCCTCGCAATAGTCGAAAGTGATAATATCTGTGTAGTAGTCGTGTTGGAGAAAATTTCGATTTATCTCTAGTATTTTTTCATCATCACAAAAAACAAAGGCGAGTTCTCCCACATTTTTAACGTAATTCGATACGAATTCTTTAATCCAGGCCTTTAAAAGCCGTTTCGAAGGTGTTTTAGCCCTAACACCTTCACTGTGGAATGAAATGCTGTTCATAGCCACGAAAATGCCGTTGTTTTTTGGTTGCATGGCGGGTTATTTCAAAAGTTGACGAACAACGAGCGGTTAACAATTCAAAAACTTTCAAATAGGCACGCGCGAATTGTGCTGCAATTTTGAAATATATTAAAAGAACTATGAGAAAGATTCAATTGATTTTGTCGTTAGCCGTGTTAGTGGCCATGGGTTTTGTAGGCTGTGTTCCTCAACGAAAATTTGCTGAAATGAAATCGGCGAAAGAAGAGTCATACTCCGAAAACACAGAATTGCAAAAACAGTTAGACAACGTTAGTGCGATAACAAAGGAGCAGGGTACAACGATTGAAACCTTAAAGAAATCTGCCAATAAGTTAAGTGAGGATACAACTCTTTACGGAAAGGAGTATCGCCGTTTACGAGTGATGTACGATAAAGTAAATGATTTGAACAACGAGCTTTTAGCCAAAAACGAGAGGCTTTACAGCAATTCGTTGGAGGAAAATAAAAAATTACTCAGTGATCTTGAACGAGCCAAAGAGGCACTTCAAATCAAGGAAGACTCGTTGTACAAATTAGAGAAGTCAGTAATGGAAAAGCAGGCTGCTTTGGCTAAAGCACAGAGTGATTTGTACGAGAGAGAAGTTAGGATTAAAGAGTTAGATTCACTACTACAAGCTCAACGCAGCGCAAGCGAATTGTTAAAATCGAAATTAGAAGCAGCACTTTTGAACTATAAAAACAAAGGAATTTCAGTTCGTGAAGAGAACGGAAAGGTGTATGTGAGCATGGAAGCACAATTGTTATTCCCGTCAGGAAAAACAGACATTAATCCAGATGGGAAGGCAGCGATTATTCAATTGGCCAAAATTATTCAGGATGAAAAAGATTTGAATATTATTGTTGAAGGGCATACAGATTCTGATAAGATTAACTCTGCTGGCCAAATCCCAAGAGACAATTGGGAGTTAAGTGTATTACGTTCGACGGAAGTGATAAAACTAATCACATCGAACAGTACCATTGATCCTACACAATTGGCCGCTTCGGGAAGAAGCGAGTTTCATCCGTTAGACGCGGATGATAAGGCGCGAAACAGAAGAATTGAAATTATTTTGGAGCCGAACTTAAAAGAGCTTTATAAAATCATTAACTAAGTATTTCAAAAAAAAGAGGGGGCTGAGGCCCCTTTTTTTGTTTTACGAAAAGAGCTAATCTGCTCATATCTTGAGAGTAATGGGCTTATGAACTGAATGTTGTTGAAATGTTCAAAGCAAGTGAGGAGCATCAGCTCTTCTTGAGCATAAGTTTGACGAAATCAAACTTTTTTATTATGAAAAAAATCTTTTTGTTTTGCGCTTCTGTAGCGCTAGTGGGCACAATGAATGCTCAGTTAACATCTAAGAAAGGTGAGAACTATTTACCAGAAGCTGGCGACTACGCTATTGGCGCAGATGCTTCTTCAATGTTGTCATACTTTGGCAATATGCTTAATGGTGGTACTAACACCGGTTTCGGTATGGGATTCACCAATGGTGCAACTGCTATCACTGGCAAGAAGTTTATGACAGATCAAATGGCTTACCGCGGAATGCTTCGTGTTGGATTTGGTTCTGATAAGGCGGTTACTCCAGCTGTTACAGGCGAAGATGTTGTAACAAACAGCTACAACAACATTACTTTAGGTGCAGGTATCGAGAAGCGTCGTGGAAGCACACGTCTTCAAGGTTACTACGGTGCAATGGCAATGGTTGGACTTGGAGGAAGTAAGACTTCTTACGAGTATGGTGCTGGTGTTGTAGACGGACAACTTACTGAAGAAAAGGACGGTTCTACTTTCGGATTGGGTGTTCGCGCTTTCGTAGGAGCGGAGTACTTCGTTTTACCTAAGATTTCTATCGGTGGTGAATTCGGATGGGGATTAGGCTTCTCTAGTACAGGTCCTTCTTCTACAACCACTCAAGGTCCTATTGGTACTGTTGAAGGTGGTCGTTCATCATCTTTCGGAATTGACACTGATAACAACGCGTTCGGAGTTGCTCCAGCGGCTGTATTGATTCACTTCCACTTCTAATTGAAGTTTAAGAATATTGAAAAGGGTCTCGCAAGAGACCCTTTTTTATTAATAAAGATTTAAGACAAAGAATTACTCCACGGTCACGCTCTTCGCCAAATTCCTTGGCTGATCTACGTTACAACCGCGCATGATGGCAACGTGATAAGAGAATAACTGCAATGGAATTACAGAAACGATCGGAACTAAACTGTCGTCGGTACGAGGAATTTCAATCACGTGATCAGCCATGCCTTTCACGGTCTTGTCTCCTTCCGTAACAATCGCAATGATTTGTCCCTTACGCGCTTTCACTTCTTGAATGTTACTTACAACCTTCTCGTAAGAAGCACCTTCAGTTGCAATGACAATCACAGGCATGTTCTCATCAATCAACGCAATAGGCCCGTGCTTCATTTCAGCTGCCGGATACCCTTCAGCATGAATATAAGAAATCTCTTTAAGCTTCAGAGCGCCCTCTAGAGCCACCGGGAAGCTGTAACCCCTTCCGAGGTACAAAGCGTTCGAACAATGCTGGTAAATCTCAGCTATGACCTCCGTAATGGCATTTGTCTTCAACACTTGCTCGACCTTTAATGGAAGAGAACTTAATTCAGCCATTAAACGAGTAGTTCTTTCGTTAGAAATAACCCCACGCTTTTGAGCAATACTCAAGGCAATCTGATAAAGAACCACAACCTGAGCTGTGAATGCTTTGGTAGATGCAACACCTATTTCAGGCCCTGCGTGTGTATATGCACCGCAATGAGTGGCTCTCGAAATTGAACTTCCCACAACATTACACACTCCGAAAATTAATGCGCCGCGTTCCTTCGCTAATTCAATAGCAGCAAGTGTATCTGCTGTTTCTCCGGATTGAGAAATAGCAATGACAATATCCGTTGGATATATAATCGGATTTCTATATCTGAACTCACTCGCATATTCAACTTCAACCGGAATACGTGCGAAGTCTTCGAACAAATACTCTGCTACGAGACCCGCGTGCCATGAAGTTCCGCATGCAACGATTAAGATTCGTTGTGCTGTTTTCCAACGCTCTTCGTGCTCATCTATTCCGCTCATTTTAATGAGTCCGGTTTTTAAATTCACACGGCCACGAATAGAATCTTCTATACTTCGAGGCTGCTCGTGAATTTCCTTCAACATGAAAGAATCATATCCGCCTTTTTCAATGGCTTCAAGCTTTAATTCTAAGGCTTGAATGTAGGGTGTCTGACTTTGATTGTCAATGTTAACAATGGTCAAACCCGTGGTACGATCCACACGCGCAACTTCTTCATCGTTCAGGTAAACTACGTTTTTCGTGTATTCGATAATCGGTGTTGCGTCGCTGGCAATGTAGAAATCGTCGTTTGCGCCAATACCAATGACCAACGGGCTTGATTTCTTTGCAACAATAAGTTGATCTGCATTCGATTTATCTATAACAACGATGGCATAAGCACCATGCACTTCAGATAGCGCAAGACGAACCGCTTCGAAAAGACTAACTTTCTCAGCATTACGAACATCTTCAATCAAGTGAACCAAAACCTCAGTGTCGGTGTCGCTTAAAAACACATGACCGCGGTTCATTAACTCTTGTTTAATGGAAGCGTAGTTCTCAATAATTCCGTTGTGAATGAGTGCAATTGTTCCGTCGCC